>DATHQQ010000493.1:0-8067 GCA_035482595.1 Verrucomicrobiia bacterium | reverse complement strand
GAGCTGGTGGGCCATGCCGAAGCGGTCTTCGGCGTCAAGGCGGGCTTCGACGCCAGCCTGCCGGTGTTGGGATTGAAGGCCGGCGGCTATTGGCCGGGCAATGCCGCTCGGGGCCGGGGCAATCATCAATCCGTCGTCCTGCTCTTCGATCCGGACAGCGGCCAGGCCATGGCGCTGGTCGGGGCCAATTATCTGACGGGGGTACGCACGGGCGCGGCCAGCGCGCTGGCCGCGCGCCATCTCGCCCGGTCGGAAGCCACGGCCCTCGGACTGATCGGAACCGGCGGGCAATCCCTTTTCCAGTTTCGCGCCGCGCGCGGCGTGCGCCCCATCACCCGCGTCCTGGCCTGGGACCCGAACGAGGCGAGCCTCGATGCTTTCGGCAAGGCGGTATCGGCGGAGGGCCTCCCCTTCGAGGCGCCCGGTCTCGAAGCCGTCGCCCGGCAGGCCGATATCTTGATCACCGTCACCCCGTCGCGGACGGCCCTCCTCCGTCGCGAATGGATCAAGCCCGGCACCCATATCAGCGCCATGGGCGCGGATACCGCCGGCAAGCAGGAGCTGGCGCCCGAGCTCGTCGCCGCCGCCACGCTGGTGGTGGACGATGCCGAGCAGGCCATCACCATCGGCGAGTGCCAGCACGCTTTTCGCCTCGGACTGATCACCCGCGATCGTCTCGGCCTGACCCTGGGCAGCGTCGTCAGCGGCGGCTTCGCGCGCCGCTCGGCGGATGAGATCACAGTCTTCGACGGGACAGGCGTGGCGCTGCAGGATCTGGCCGTGGCCGAGCTGGCCTATCGGCGGGCCCGGGAGCGCGGCTTGGGCTTCGACTGCGACATGCAGTAGGGAACCGTCGCGGCGACCGAGCCCTTCTGGCGATAGGGTGTCCGCGCTGGCAATGGGCGTGGGCCGAGCCTATCTAGGCGCAATGGCGAAGGTTCAGGACTGGCTGAAGGCGACGCCGGGCGGGCTGGTCTGCGAGCCCGGCGGCTTCACCATCGATCCCACCGCCCCGGTCGACCGCGCGGTGGTGACTCATGGCCATGGCGATCATGCCCGGCCCGGCAGCACCCATGTGCTGGCCACGTCAGGCACCCTCGAGATCATGCGCACCCGCTTCGGTCCGGAAGCCGGGGGCAGCCTGCAGCCGCTGGACTACGGCGACTGGCTCGAGCTCGGCGGGGTCAAGCTCGCCCTCGCCCCGGCCGGCCATGTCCTGGGCTCGGCCCAGGTGGTGATGGAATATGCCGGCCAGCGGGTCGTCGTCTCGGGCGATTACAAGCGCCGGCCCGATCCCACCTGCGTGCCCTTCGAGCCGGTGGGCTGCGATCTGTTCATTACGGAGGCGACGTTCGGCCTGCCGGTCTTCCGCCATCCCGATGATGCGGGGGAGATCGCCAAGCTGCTGGAATCCCTCCGCCTCTTTCCCGAGCGCACCCATCTCGTCGGCGCCTATGCCCTCGGCAAAGCG
Source organism: Verrucomicrobiia bacterium (assembly GCA_035482595.1). Taxonomy (GTDB): domain Bacteria; phylum Pseudomonadota; class Alphaproteobacteria; order Dongiales; family Dongiaceae; genus DASXQK01. Next base: position 6,596 of record DATHQQ010000493.1, on the reverse strand, counting down.
CAACGTGTCATGGCGCTGCTGCGGCGCGCAGGGTGGGAGCGGCCGATCTGGCTCCATGGCGCGCTCTTTCCTTTGACCGATCTCTATCGCCGCCTGGGCCAGGATTTCGGCGAGCTCAAGCCCGCCACGGGCGCCGCCAAGGCCGAGCTCAAAGGGGAGATCGTGCTCGCCCCGCCGGGGGCGCTGCGCGAGGCCTGGTCGCGGCGGATGGCCGAGCCCATGCGCGCCATCGCCTCGGGCTGGATGGGCGTGCGCGCCCGGGCCCGCCAGGCCGGGGCCGAGCTGCCGCTGGTCATCTCCGACCATGCCGATTGGGACGAGCTGACGGCGACCATCCGCGAGGTGGGCGCCGGCGAGATCTGGGTCACCCATGGCCGGGAGGAGGCGCTGGTGCATTACGCCCAGGGTCTCGGCATCAAGGCCCGGGCGCTTGCCATGCTCGGCTATGACGACGAGGAGTGAGCGGCCGAGATGAAGCGCTTCGCCCGTCTTCTCGATCAGCTCTCCTACCAGTCCCAGCGCAATGCGAAGCTGCGGCTGGTGGCCGATTATTTCGCCAGCGCGCCGGATCCCGACCGCGGCTATGCGCTCGCCGCCCTCACCGGCGATCTCGTCTTCCGCCATGCCAAGGCCGGGCTCTTCCGCGATCTCGCGGCCGCCCGCACCGATCCCATGCTCTTCGGTCTCTCCTACGATTACGTGGGCGATCTCGCCGAGACGGTGGCGCTGATCTGGCCGCAGCGGCCGAATGATTCCCCGCCGCCGGATCTCGCTACCATCGTCGAGACCCTGGAGGTCTCGCCCAAGGCCAAGCTGCCGGAGATCGTGGCCGACTGGCTCGACCGGCTCGATGCCACGGGTCGCTGGGCGCTGATCAAATTCATCACCGGTGGCTTGCGCATCGGTCTCTCGGCGCGCCTGGCCAAGACCGCCGTGGCGAGCCTGGGCAAGCTCGATCCTGATGAGGTGGAGGAGGTCTGGCATGCGCTGGAGATTCCCTACCGCGGCCTGTTCGAATGGCTCGAGGGCAAGGGCCCCAAACCTGAAGCCCGCGGTCGCGCCACTTTCCGGCCGCCTATGCTGGCCCAGCCTCTGGAGGAGGACGAGCTCGCAAAGCTGAATCCCATGGAGTTCATGGCCGAATGGAAATGGGACGGCGCCCGGGTGCAGATCGTGGGCGAGGGGCCGCTGGTGCGGCTCTATTCGCGCTCGGGCGATGAGATGACGGCGACATTTCCCGAGGTGGTGGATCATGCCGCCAGCGATGTCACTCTGGACGGCGAGCTGTTGGTGATGCGCAACGGCGTGGTCGCGGGCTTCGCCGATCTGCAGAAGCGCCTCAACCGCAAGAGCCTGGGGCCGAAGCTGCTGCAGGACTATCCCGTCGGCGTCCGCCTCTACGACATATTGTTCGAGGGCGAAGAGGATCTGCGCCCTTTGCCTTTCGCTGAGCGACGCCAACGGCTGGAATCCTGGTATGCCGCCAAGCCGCGGCCCGGATTCGATCTATCGCCTTTGGTCCCCTTCAAGGATTGGGAGGAGCTGGCCGAGAAGCGCGCCGCGATTTCCACCCTCGGCATCGAAGGCCTGATGCTGAAGCGCGCCGACAGCCCCTATCTCGCCGGCCGGCCCGTGGGCCAATGGTACAAATGGAAGATCAATCCGAAGCTGGTGGATGCCGTGATGATGTATGCCCAGCGCGGCCACGGCAAACGCTCGTCCTTCTATTCCGACTACACCTTCGGCCTCTGGCATGGCGAGGAGCTGGTGCCCGTCGGCAAGGCCTATTTCGGCTTCACCGATGCCGAGCTGCTGGAGCTCGACCGCTGGGTGCGCAACCACACCGTCAATCGCTTCGGCCCGGTGCGCGAGGTCGAGCGCGGGCTGGTCCTCGAGGTCGCCTTCGAAGGCCTGCAGCGCTCGACCCGCCACAAATCCGGCCTCGCCATGCGCTTCCCCCGGATCAACCGCATCCGCTGGGACAAGCCCTTCCTGGAGGCGGACAAGCTCTCGACCCTGGAGAAGCTGCTGCCGGCGGAGGGATAGCGGCCTCCGAGCGGCGATCCATCTCCCCTCGTCCTTCCGCTATTTCCCCCCGTCATTCCCGCGTGATCCCCGGATCAAGTCCGGGGATCACGCGGGGATGACGGAAGAGAAAGAGGGCCTCGATTACAGGTTCTGAGAGACCCCCCTTGACGGATACGTTTTTTGCGTATATCCTGCAAATTTATGATCCCCACGAAGAGACACCTGTAGATTCCCTGCAGAAACAGGTCGGACCGCCGGGAAACCCTCTTTCGTCATTCCCGCGAAAGCGGGAATCCAGGGCCACACGCGATGCAGATTGCCGCTCGCCCTGGATCCCCGCTTTCGCGGGGATGACGGGTAGAGAGGAGGCTCCCGGATACCGGGAACCTCCCTCGACTATCCCAACACTCAGCCCGGCGTGCGAAGCTTGGGCTCGCGGCTCCAGATCCGCTGCTTCTTCGCAGCGGCGATGAAGCTGTCGATGGACTGACGCGGCTCCAGCAGGATCACGCCTTCCTCGCCTTCGGTGCCGATGCCGGCCTGCTTGAAGATCGGCGCGGCGGCGGCGACATGGCCGATGACCTTCAGATGGCCGAAGGCATCGCGCAGCCAGTCGATGGCGGCCGCCTCCTTGGCCAGCACCGGTGCATCATCCTCCGACGGCAGCAGGAGAACCGCGTCGAAGAAGGTGGAGGGTGCCGCCGAGAGGGCGTGATCGACGGCGAGCGCCTTGCCCTCCGCCGTCTTGACCCCGCCGATCTTCGGCCCGATCAGCGCCAGCTGGGCGCCCTCGGCCGTGATCGCCTGGCCCAGCTTCTTCAGCAGCGTCTCGTCGACGCCATCGGTGATCAGGGCGCCGATCTTGCGGCCCTTGAGGGTCGGCGCCGCCTTCTTGATGAGGCTGAGAGCAGGCGAGGGCTGGAGATCGATGGGCTCGCGGGCCGGGGTGATCTTGTCGGCCTGGCCTTGCATGCCGAGTGCGGCCTCGACCGGCTTGCCCAGGTTCCCCTCGATGATCATGAGATGGCCCAGCATGCGCTTGCGGATCGCGATGGTCTCGACCTTGCCGAGCTCGAAGGCGAAGGCGCTGATGACATGGCGCTGCTCCGGCTCCGAGAGGGAGCGGAACAGAAGCCGCGCCTGGCTGTAATGGTCGGCGAAGCTCTCCGCCCGCAGCCGGATCTTCTGGCCCGATTCCGGGGTGCGATGGCTGGCGAATCCGAGGGCCGGATTCTCGCGCGGACCCTTGGGATCCAGGCTGTTGGGCTCATAAGCGACCCGGCCCTTGGGCACTTCCATGCGCATATGGCCGTCGCGCTGGAAATTATGCATGGGGCAGCGGGGGCGGTTGACCGGCAGCTCGTGGAAATTGGGGCCGCCCAGCCGGATGAGCTGGGTATCGAGATAGGAGAAGAGCCGACCCTGGAGCAGCGGATCCTCGGAGACGTCGATGCCGGGGACCATGCTGCCGGGATGGAAGGCGGCCTGCTCGGTCTCGGCGAAGAAATTGTCCGGGTTCCGGTTCAGCACCATGCGGCCGATGATCTCGACGGGCAGGATCTCTTCCGGGATCAGCTTAGTGGCGTCCAGCACGTCGAAGTCGAAATCGTCGGCTTCCTCCTCGCTGAAGGACTGGATGCCGAAATCGAATTCCGGGAAGTCGCCCTTGGCGATGGCCTCATAGAGATCGCGGCGGTGGAAATCGGGATCGGCGCCGTTGATCTTCACCGCCTCGTCCCAGATCACCGAGGCCGAACCGATGGTGGGGCGCCAATGGAATTTGACGAAGGTCGATTTCCCGGCCGCGTCGATGAGACGGAAGGTGTGGATGCCGAAACCTTCCATCATGCGCAGCGAACGCGGGATGGCGCGGTCGGACATCGCCCAGACCAGCATATGCATGCTCTCGGGCATCAGCGAGGCGAAGTCCCAGAAGGTGTCATGGGCCGAGCCCGCCTGGGGATAGCCGCGATCGGGCTCCATCTTCACCGAATGGATCAGGTCGGGGAATTTGATGGCATCCTGGATGAAGAACACCGGGATGTTGTTGCCCACGAGATCGAAATTGCCTTCGTCGGTGTAGAACTTGACGGCAAAGCCGCGTACGTCGCGCGGCATGTCGCCGGAACCCGCGCCGCCGGCAACGGTGGAGAAGCGCACGAAGACCTCGGTCTTGCGCTTGGGGTCGGTGAGGAAGCCGGCCTTGGTCAGATGCGGGATCGGCTTGGTCACCTGGAAGAAGCCATGGGCGCCGGAGCCCCGCGCATGGACGATGCGCTCGGGAATGCGCTCATGGTCGAAATGGGTGATCTTCTCGCGAAGGACGAAATCCTCCAGCAGGGTCGGCCCACGGGGACCGACCTTGAGCGAGTTCTGATTGTCGGAGATGACGATGCCCTGATTGGTCGTGAGGGACTCGCCACCCGCGGCCGTCGTCTGATGGGTCTCGCCGCCCTCTCTGGCCTCGGGGGCCGGCCCCGACCTTGCGTGGGGGGCGGGGTCAACGGCAGGACGAGACGGGGCACGCTTGCCGGCCGGGGAACTATCGGGCTTCTTCGCCATGTTTTTCACCTGTTCTTGGGAACGGTCGGAGAACCGCGCGCCAAGAGCCACCCCAGCCGCCGGTCTGTCAGGTCCAACGCCCCCTGCACGGCTAAGTTCCTTCCCGCCCCCCGCGGAACATTTGCCGATGCACCGCCATTGAATCGCGCAATCCGGTTCCATGCACCGGATGCCAAGGAGCAGGATGCTGGAGGAAAACGGTCGCGATCCGGGCGAGCTTGCCAATCCGCGGGAAACCGCGACGGCGGCTGGGCTGCATTACGTCAGCGACGATCGGTCCGGGATTCGTCGCCGCAAGGCGGGCAAGCATTTCAGCTATCGGCGCGACGGCCATGGTGAGGCGGCGGGCGAGATCCTGCGCGACCCTGAGACTCTGGCGCGCATCCGCTCGTTGGCGATCCCGCCGGCTTGGACCGATGTCTGGATCTCGGCCGACCCCCACGGCCATCTCCAGGCGACCGGGCGCGATGCGCGCGGCCGCAAGCAGTACCGCTATCACCCCGCCTTTCGCGAGATCCGCGAAAGCACGAAATTTGAGCATCTCCTCGCCTTCGCCCAGGCCCTGCCGCGGGTTCGCTCAGGGGTGGCGACCCATATGGCGCTGCGCGGCCTGCCGCGGGAAAAGGTGCTGGCCACCATCGTCAATCTCCTGGAGACGACGCTCATCCGGGTCGGCAACAGCGATTACGCCCGGGACAACAAGAGCTATGGGCTCACCACCCTCAACAACCCGCATATCCAGGTGAAGGGTTCGGAGCTCCGGTTCAACTTCAAGGGCAAGAGCGGCAAGACCTGGCGGCTGCAGGTCAGGGACCGGCGCATCGCCAAGATCGTCAAGGCCTGCCAGGAGCTGCCGGGCCAGCAGCTCTTCCAATATGTGGACGATGCGGGTGAGCCGCGCGGCGTTACTTCTTCCGACGTGAACGACTATCTGCGCGAGCTCTCCGATCTCGACATCACGGCCAAGGATTTCCGGACCTGGGCGGGCACGGTCCAGGCGGCGCTTGCCTTGATGGAGCTGGGGGCCGGCGAGAACGCCACCCATGCCAAGCGCAACCTCAAGCTCGCCATCGAGCGTGTCGCTGCGCGACTGGGCAATACGATCACCATCTGCCGCAAATGCTACATCCATCCCCAGATCATCGACTGCTACCTGCAGGGGTCGCTGGTTCTGGAGACCGGGGGCGCAGCGGCCGCGGCGGATTCGGCGCTTACCCCCGAAGAGACAGCCGTATTCGCCTTGCTACGCGGGCCCGTTAACGCTCTCGAAAGGCCTGCCGCCTGATCGCAGCGGCGTTGCCGCTCGTTTCGGTTACATATGGCTGGACCAATCCTTCCCCGCCGTTCAAACTCGATCCAACGTCGGGTTCGATCCCGTATGAGGGGAGGAAATGGCAGAGCCTTGGGTCGGCATCATCGCGAACCCGGTCTCGGCGCGTGACATCCGCCGGGTGATCGCCAATGCGGCGAGCCTGCAGATCACCGACCGCGCCAATATCGTCCTCAGGGTGCTTGCCTGCCTGAAGGCCTGTGGAATTCAGCGGGTGATGATGATGCCCGAGGCCGGCGGCATCCGCGGCCATGTGAAGCGCGGCCTCGACCGCTCGGCCAATCGCGGCGAGATGGAATTCCCCGAGCTCTCCTTCGTCGACATGCGGGTCACCGGCACGGTGGAGGACAGCCGGCGCGCCGCCGCGGCCATGTGCGCGGCCGGCGCTTCGGCCATCGTGGTGCTGGGGGGTGACGGGACGCATCGCGCCGTGGCCTCGGCCTGCGGGAAGGTGCCGCTGGCCGGCATCTCCACCGGCACGAACAACGCCTTTCCCGAGCATCGCGAGCCCACGGTGACGGGGCTCGCTGTCGGCCTTGCCGTCGCCGGCCGCATCCCGGCCTCGGTCGCCTTCCAATCCAACAAGCGCTTTGTCGTTTCCGTCAATGAAGGGGCGGTCGAGGAGATCGCGCTCGTCGACGTCGCTGTCGTGACCGAGCGCTACGTCGGGGCTCGG
>DATHQQ010000492.1:0-2033 GCA_035482595.1 Verrucomicrobiia bacterium | reverse complement strand
GCTCGCCGGCACTCGACAGCCGGCGGAGCCCGGCCTGGCGCGGCGGCGGCGGCTCCCGCCCGGTCAACGCCCTGATCGCATCGCCTGCCGCAGGCCCGGAGACGCGCACCACGGCGATGGGCGCCTTTCCGGCCGCGGTCGCCGGGGCGAAGATCGTGGGCTTGGCGGCGGGCACGGGCTAGCCCTCAGCGCTGGGGCGGGGTTTTATCCTCGGGGTGCAGCATCAGCCGCTCGACCCGTCCCCCCTCGACCAGGTGGCGGGCCAGGATCTCGTCCACCTCCTCGCGGGTCGTCACATTGTACCAGACACCCTCGGGATAGATCACCATGGTCGGCCCGAGCTCGCAGCGGTCGAGGCAGAGGCTGCTGTTGATCCGGACATTCTTGATGCCGAGCTCTTTCGCCCGCACCTTCATATAGTCGCGCAGCTTCTCCGATCCCTTGGCCTTGCAGCAGCCGCGCGGGTGGCCCGCGGGGCGCTCGTTGACGCAGCAGAACACATGCGCCTCGTAGAAGGCCGGCGGGTCGCCGGCCTTGGAGCGGTCACTCATCGTCTCTCTTTCGCGTGTCTGTGGGTTTACTTTTTCCGCGGCTCGTTCATGCCGCCCCAGAAGGCGCCGCCGGGCATCCAGGCCTTCATGATCGTCTCCGGATCCATCGCGCCCATGGCGCCCATCATCTTCTCCTGCATGGCCTTCAGCATCTCCTGCTGCAGCGGCCCCAGATCGGGCAGGCCGAAGAAGGTCCGCGCCTCCTCGGGCGTGCAATCGATATCGATCTTCACTTTCATATGGCCTGCTCCTTCATGGGCGGCAATGTTCCAATTTCCGCGGTAGAAGCCGGAGAAAGTTTACGGTTGAGTCCGCTCCCCGCGCCAGCTTGTATGCAGTGGAAAGGATCGCCACCTCCCTGCCATGGCCCAAAACCCGTCCTCGACGAAACCGCCCGCCGGCAACCGGCTGGGCCAGGAGACGAGCCCCTATCTGCTGCAGCATAAGGACAATCCCGTGCATTGGCAGGCCTGGGGGCCCGAGGCGCTGGCCCAGGCCCAGGCCGAGCAGAAGCCGATCCTGCTCTCCGTCGGCTATGCCGCCTGCCATTGGTGCCATGTCATGGCCCATGAGAGCTTCGAGAGCGAGGCGACGGCCGCGCTCATGAACGAGCTCTACGTCAACATCAAGGTCGACCGCGAGGAGCGCCCCGATCTCGACGCCATCTATCAATCGGCCCTCGCCTTGCTCGGCCAGCAGGGCGGCTGGCCGCTCACCATGTTCCTGACGCCCGACGCTTATCCCTTCTGGGGCGGCACCTATTTCCCGCCGGAGCAGCGCTGGGGACGGCCCGGCTTCCCCCAGGTGCTGCGCGCCATCGCCGATACCTATCACCGCGACCCCGACAAGGTGGCCACGAATGTTGCGGCCCTGCAGGAGGCGCTGGGCAAGCTCGCTTTGCCCGAGGCGGGCACCAGCGTCGGGCCGGAGATCCTGGACCGCATCGCCCTGCGCCTGCTGCAGGAGGTCGACCTCGTCCATGGCGGCATCGGCGGGGCGCCGAAATTTCCCCAGATGCCGATCTTCGAGCTGTTCTGGCGCGCCTGGAAGCGCGGCGGGGACGAACGCTATCGGGACGCGGTCGACATCACGCTGCGGCGCATGTGCCAGGGCGGCATCTACGATCATCTGGGCGGCGGCTTCTCCCGCTATGCCACCGATGCGGAATGGCTGATCCCGCATTTCGAGAAGATGCTCTACGACAATGCCGCGCTGCTCGATCTGCTGGCCCTGGTCTGGCAAGAGAGCCGCGAGCCGCTCTATGAGCAGCGCATCCGCGAAATCGTCGCCTGGCTGCTGCGCGAGATGCTGACCCCCGCCGAGGGCATCGGCGGCCGGCGCGCCTTCGCCAGCGCGCTCGACGCCGACAGCGAGGGCGTCGAGGGCAAGTTCTACGTCTGGACGGAAGCCGAGATCGACGAGGTCCTCGGCGCCGATGCGCCGCTGTTCAAGCAGCATTACGACGTCCGCCCCGACGGCAAT
>DATHQQ010000491.1:0-2013 GCA_035482595.1 Verrucomicrobiia bacterium | reverse complement strand
ATCTGCGATGGCTCCCGCCGCGGCGGCTCGCCTGCGTCAGGCGGGGTTGGTCGCTGCCGCCGCCGGCTCCGGTTGCGGTGTCTCGCCAGGCCGCGGCTCCGCTATGCGGAACCAGGCGACATAGAGCGCGGGCAGGAAGAGCATCGTCAGCAGGGTGGCGCCTGCCAATCCGCCGGCGACCGCAAAGGCCATGGGTCCCCAGAATACCTCGCTCATGATGGGAATCATGCCCAGGATCGCGGCGGCGGCGGTCAGCATGATCGGTCGCAGCCGGTGGTCGGCGGCCTCGACGACGGCCTCCCAGGCCGGCCGTCCCTCCGACCGGTTGTGCTCGATCTGGTGCACCAGAATGACCGAATTGCGGATGATCATGCCGGCGAGCGCGACGATGCCGAGGGTGGCGACGAACCCCATGGGCGTGTTGGTCGCCAGCATGATCGCCACCACGCCGATCAGCCCCAGGGGCGCCACGCTCAGCACCAGGAACAGGCGTTGGAAGCTTTGCAGCTGGATCATCAGAACGATCAGCGTCAGCAGCAGCATCAGAGGAAGCTGGGCGGCGATCGAGGAACTGGCCTTGGCGCTGTCCTCTACCGTGCCGCCGTCTACGATGCTCACCCCCGGCGGCAGCTTGGCCCGCAGCGCGTCGATGGCTTCGGCGTTCTTTTGATAGGCGGTCGGCGCCTGAAGGCCGGGGGGCACGTCGGCCTGGACGGTGATCGTGGGAGCCCGGTTGTAGCGCCAGACATAGCTCTCATCGAAGGTGTATTCGATCGTCGCGAACTGGGTGAGCGGGACCGATGCGCCGTTGGGCAGGGGAATCTGGGTGTTCTCCAGCGACTTCAGCGACAGGCGCTCTTCCTCCGGGGCCCGGGCGACCACATCGATCAGATAGATCGAATCGCGGATCTGGGTCACCGTGTAGCCCGACAGGATCATGTTCATGGCCTGCGCGATCGTGTCGGAGCTGAGCCCGGCCTTGCGCACCTTGTCCTGGTTGATGGAGAGGCGGAGCGTCTTGCTCTTTTCGCCCCAGTCGAAATTCACCAATTGGGTATAGGGCGAGGCCCGCAGGATCTGAGCGAGCTGCTCGGCCGTGGTGCGAACCTCGTTGATCGATTCGGCGCTGACACGGTACTGGACCGGCCATCCGACGGGGGGCCCCAGCTCCAGCCGCGATACCCTGGCGACCACGTCCGGAAAATCATCGGCGAAGGCGCGATCGAGCCGGGCGATGACCGCGTCGCGTTCCTTCAGCCCCTTGGCCACGACCACGAACTGCGCCAGGAAATTGTTGTCGAGCTGGACGTCCAGCGGCAGATAGAAGCGGATGGCGCCGCCGCCGATATAGACGGAATAGTTCGCGACCTCGGGGTCGGCGGCGAGCAGCTTCTGGACCCTGTCGACCTCCGCCTCGGTGGCGAAGATCGAGGCGTTCTTGTTGAGGTTCATGGTGACCAACAGCTCGGGCCGGTCGGATGCCGGGAAGAATTGCTGCTGGACGAGGCCGACGCCGTAGATGGACACGCCGAAGAGCGCCAGGGTCACCACGATCGTGATGTATTTGAAGCGCATGCTGATGACGACCAGGGCTTCGAAGACCCGGCTGAAGATGCCCTTCTTGTTGTGCCCCTGCTTCTGCTTGATCTTGGCGGGCAGCACGAAAACGCCGATCAGCGGGGAGAAGATGACGGCCACGATCCAGGAGATGAGCAGCGCGATCAGGATGACCATGAACAGCGAGAAGCAGTACTGCCCCACGCCGCTGCGCGCGAAACCGATGGGCAGGAATCCCAGCGCCGTCACCAGGGTGCCGGTCAGCATGGAAAAGGCGACGGAGGTGTAGGCGAAGGTCGCGGCCTTCGCTTTTTCGAATCCCTCCTCGATCTTGGCCACCATCATCTCGACCGTGATCATGGCGTCGTCGACCAGCAGCCCCAGGGAGATGATGAGCGCGCCCAGCGAAATACGCTGCAGGCTGATGCCCATCATGCTCATGCCGAGGAAGACGAT
>DATHQQ010000490.1:0-8947 GCA_035482595.1 Verrucomicrobiia bacterium | reverse complement strand
CCGGCGCTCATCACCGGCGCCTTCGCCAACCGGGTGACCTTCAAGGCCTATATGGCCTTTCTCACCCTCTGGCTTCTCTTCGTCTACTTCCCCTTCGTGCATATGATCTGGGGCGGCGGGCTCCTGCAGCGCTGGGGGGTGCTCGACTTCGCCGGCGGGATCGTCGTGCACAACACCGCCGGCATGGCAGCGCTGGCCTCGATCCTCTATGTCGGCCGGCGCCGGGTGATGGATGCCGGGCCTCATAGCGTGCCGCTGGTGGCGCTCGGCACCGGCCTGCTGTGGTTCGGCTGGTACGGCTTCAATGCCGGCAGCGAGTTCCGGGTCGATTCGGTGACCGCCGTCGCCTTCCTCAACACCGATGTCGCGGCCTCCTTCGCGGCCGTGACCTGGCTGGTGGTGGGCTGGTGGCAGGAGAAGCGGCCGACCTTCGTCGGCCTCCTGACCGGGGCGGTCGCCGGGCTGGCCACCATCACGCCGGCGGCGGGCTATGTCTCGCCGGTGACCTCGATGATCGTCGGCATCGTCTCCGGGGTGATCTGCTACTTCGCCGTGGCGCTGAAAAACCGGCTGCGCTGGGACGATGCGTTGGACGTCTGGGGCGTCCATGGCGTCGGCGGCGCCACGGGGATCATCCTGCTCGGCGTCTTCGCCTCCACCGCGTTCAACCCTGCTGGCAGCGACGGACTCATCCTCGGCAATGGGGCATTCCTGGTGAAGGAGATGGTCGCCGTGGCCCTCTCATCGGTCTGGGCATTCGCCTTCACCTACGGGATGCTGTGGCTGATCGATCGTGTCACGCCGGTCAAGGTCGATCGAGCGGCGGAGGAGGGCGGGCTCGACGCCGCCCTCCATGGCGAGACCGCTTATCTGGGTACCTGAGGCAATTCGTTTCCGTCATCTCCCACGAAAGCGGGGATGACGATGGAGAGAGTCAGTCCACGAAAGGAAGATCATGGCCAAGGCGAGAAACATCCTGTTCCTGATGGCCGACCAGCTCGCCCCGCAGTCGCTGCCTTTCCATGGACACAAGCTGGTGAAGGCACCCCATCTGGAAGCGCTCGCCGCCGGGGGAACGGTGTTCGAGAACGCCTATACCAACAGCCCGATGTGCGTGCCGGCGCGGGCCTCCCTGATGACGGGCCAGCTCGGCTCCACCATCGGCGTCTATGACAGCGGCTCGGAGCTGCCGGCGGCCATTCCGACCATGGGCCACTATCTCGGGCTGCGCGGCTACGACACCTGCCTCTCCGGGAAGTGCCATTTCATTGGCCCCGATCAGATGCATGGCTTTCACCGGCGCCTCACCACCGATATCTGCCCGTCCAATTTCGTCTGGAACGGCAATTGGGACGAGCCCGACAAGATCCTCGACTGGTACCACACGCTGAAGAACGTCGTGACCGGCGGCGTCGCGGAGCGCGCCGTGCAGCAGGACCACGACGAGGAGGCCGCGCAACGGGCGATCCGCTGGCTCTACTACTGGGCGCGCAATCCCGAGCGGAAGCCCTTCTTCCTCTATGTCTCCTTGAGCCATCCCCACGATCCCTATGTCACGCCGCAGCGTTATTGGGACCGCTACGATCACGCCAGCATCGATCTGCCGGTCGTGCCCGCGATCCCGCTCGAGAAGCGCGATCCCTACGGCGCCTGGCTCTACCGCCATTACGACCGCTCGGAATATGAGGTGACCGAGGCGCATGTCCGCACCGCGCGCCATGCCTATTACGCCAATATCAGTTTGGTGGACGATCTCATCGGCAGCGTGCTCGACACGCTGCGCTATATCCGCGAGCTCGACGATACGGCGATCGTCTTCTGCGCCGATCACGGCGACATGCTGGGCGAACGCGGGCTCTGGTACAAGATGGCGCCCTATGAGCGCTCGACGCGCATCCCTTTGATCGTCTCGACGCCCGATGCCAAGGGCGGGCGGCGGGTCTCCGCCAATGTCTCGCTCATCGACCTGCTGCCGACGGTGCTCGATCTCGCCGGCGAGGGCGGTTCGGGCGATCCGATCGAGCCCATCGACGGCCGCAGCCTCGCCCCCTTCCTCACCGGCGGCGGCGAGGGCTGGGCGGATGTGGCGGCGAGCGAGCTTTTCTTCGAGGGGCTGGCCGAGCCGGCGCTGATGCTGCGCAAAGGCCGCTACAAATACATCCATTGCAACCGGCAGACCCAGCTGCTCTTCGATATCGAGAGCGATCCCCATGAGCTGCACGATCTGGCCGGCGATCCGGCCCATGCGGCCAAGCTGGCGGAACTCCGCGGGCTGGTGTCGCGGCGCTGGGATTTCGACCGGCTGACGCGTGAGATCCTGGTCAGCCAGCGCCGGCGCAATCTAATTCAGCGCAGCGTGCTGGCCGGCCGCTACCCGGCCTGGGACTTCCAGCCCTTCGAGGATGCGACGCGGCTCTACTACCGCGGCGACGGTGGCGACTGGCACGCGGCGGAGCAGCGCGATTTCCTGCGGTTCAAGTGACTGAAAGGAGATAGCGGCGGCGCTTCTCTTCCTCTCGTCCTTCCCCCAAAGCGGGAATCCAGGGCAACCAACGAGATCTGCGGCCCTGGATCCCCGTTTTCGCGGGGATGACGAAGGAAATGAAATGCCTGCGTCGTCGCTAGAACAAGCTCCGGCGATATTGTTGCGGCGTCAGCCCCGTGGCCTTGCGGAAGGCCGTGGCGAAGCTGCTGGAGGCGCCGAAGCCGCTCGCCATCGCGACCGCCGTGATCGAGCGCTCGCGATCGGCCAGCAAGGTCTTGGCATGCTCGAGGCGCCGGTGGATGTGATATCGGTGCGGCGGCATGCCGAGGGAGCGGCGGAAGGCGCGGCAGAAATGGGTCGGGCTCAGCCGCACGAGTGCCGCCAGGGACTCCAGCCCGATATCCCGGTCGAGATTGGCCTCGATATAGTCGCAGGCGATCCGCTGCTGCCAGGCCGCAAGCCCGCCGCGATCGGCGGTCGGCGCCATGCCCACGCCGTTATGGGCACGGGTCAGCTCGACCGCCAGCAGCGCGCCGAGGGTCTCGGCATAGAGGCGCTCCGGGCCCGGGCTCTCGATCAGCCCCACGAGCTTGCGCGTCGTGGCCCAGAGTGCCGGATCATCGAAGAACAGCATGGGCACGAAATCGATCTCGGCGAAGCGTAGCTCAGGATCGGCCGGCAGGCGGGCAGGATCGACATAGAAATAGCCGCTGAGGGGCAGGACGCGCGGGACGAAGCTTCCTTTCAGCGGGTGGCCCCGCGGAATGAAGGACAGGGTCCGGCCGAAATCGTGGCGCGTGGAGACCTGCCTGCCGTCGATCCAGGTCTCGCCCGCGCTCCGGACGGCTCTCTCATAGCTGGTCAGGAGATGGACCTGCCCCTGGAAGTGGTATTCAAAGGGGGCGGTCCCGGTGAACTGAACCACCTCGCCCGCCAGACCGCGCCAATCGGCCCGGCGGCGACTTGCCGCAGCCCGGGGCGTGACCGTCATCTCCACCCGGGACCCTTCCGCCGGGCTCTCTGATTCCATAGGGGGGTCGAACCTCCCTATGTCCGATACGCTTGGGCCCGTGTCTTCCATCGCCTGCTCCTTGGACCCCCAGCCTGTGGATGCTGCAACGCAACAGAGGGGAATTGGACCGAAGAGCCGTGTGGGACAACGTAGGTTTCGTCATGGCTGTCAGCCGATGTTGCATAGCAACCTAGCCTCGGCGCTGGGCAGCCGGTCGAATCGATTGCGGCAAAATCCCTGAAATCCCCCTAAGGGCGGCAAGACCGGCTTCCGTTCCGACGCCCACTTGCTGGTCAGGCCCCCGGGAATTTGCGCCCGGGCAGGCGGTTCTTCACAACATGAGGCTCGTCATGACCATCAAGCAATATTCGAGGCCTTTCCTTCTGGCGGCACTTCTCGGCACGGCCTTCGCGGTCCTGCCAACCAAGGCGGATCACGGAGAGTTGTTCGGCATCAGCGCAGCCCTGGCGGCTCATACGGGCGGCGGCAACGGCAGGAACGGCGGCGCCGGCCACGAATCGACCTCCAGCGGCAATGCCGGGAGGAGCGGCGGCGGGGAGGCTAGCCATGACGTCGCTCATGGCGTCGATCCCGACCGTGCGCAGGATCAGCGCAATTGCGACTTGGTTGCCTGCGACTGACGCGGAAACGGCGCGCAGCGGCTCGCCGGCATGAGCGGCGCCGCTTCTTATGGGCCGCCTATCCCCAGCGGCGTGCGACCGCCTGGAAGTTTTATGCCCGGGTGCCAGATCATGCGGGGTGGAAATAATGTAGATGAAGCCCGTGCCCCGAAACGAGTGGCGCCTCCTCCTGGGATTTTGGATCGCTGTCACCCTCGTCACCGGCGCTCGCCTCCTGCTCGGCGCCTAGCAGGTGAGTCGACAAAGCGGCCCCAATCGAGCAAAACAGGTCGGGTGATCGCGCTGGCGTAGCGGACCTGTAGGGGCAGGGGATGGAGCGGCAAAAGCGATCGAATTTCGAGCGGCTGATGGTGCTGATCGGCCTCATCAGCCCCTTCGCCACCATCCCCCAGGTCATCAAGGTCTTTGCGACCCATCGCGAGCATGCGGTGGGGCAGTCGCTGATCACCTGGGCCGTCTATACAGTCATCGCTTTGCTCTGGGTGGCCTATGGAGTCCATCGGCGCGAGCTGCCGCTCATCATCGGCAACAGCCTCGGCGTGATCATGTACGGCCTGGTGGTCGTCGGCATTGTGATCCACGCCGGTCTTACCTTCTGACAACAGGTCCCGGGCGGGCGGAACCGGCTGGCGAATTCCACGTTGTTGATATGGTCCGAATATTGCCACCGGAGAGTTGATCCCATGCGCAGAATTTCCGCGTCTCTTTCCATCGCCGTGCTCCTTGCCGTCCAGGCCGCCCCGCTGGCCCATGCCCAGATGCAGCCCCAAACCCAGGGCGACGTCACCTATGTTTCCGGCGGCATCGCCGATGATTGGCAGCAGGCCATGGAAGCGCAGAAGAGCCAGTACAATCTGCACCTCCTCTTCGCCCAGGAAGGAACCGGCGCCTATTTCACCAATGTTCCCGTGCAGATCACCGATGGCAGCGGCCAGACGGTCCTGAACGCCGTCTCCCAGGGCCCGTTCTTCTATGCGCGTCTGAAGCCGGGGAGCTACAAGGTCACGGCCAGCCACGGCGGTCAGGCGGTGACGAAGACGGCCACGGTCCCCGCGAGCGGCGGTGCGGATCTCGACTATCGCTGGGCCGGCGGCAATTAGCCTGCCTGTCTGATCTGCCGGGTCAGGCCCTTCAGCCCGACCCGCATCTCCAGGCGAATTCCAGCCAGGAAGTGCTGCGACTCTGCGCTCGCCACCCCTGCCGTGACATTCTTTTCCCCTGTTTTTGACGGCCCCGGGCCCGGAACCGGCAGCCCCTCTCCCCGTTTTCTCACGTGGGCTTTTGCAGCCCGATCTTATGGAGGAATTATGCCATGACCAGGATTGCCGCGTATGTCGCCGTCGCCGCGCTGGTGGCGGCCCAGGCAGTGCCTCTGGCCGTCGCGCAGACGCAGGTGCCGCAGCTCAACCCCAACCCGCAGACCCAAGGCGGAATCACCTATGTGTCGGGCGGCATCGCCGATGATTGGCAGCAGGCAATGGAATCGCAGCGGGGCCAGTACAATCTGCACCTTCTGTTCGCCCAGCTGGGCACCGGCGCCTATTTCGCCAATGTCCCTGTGGAGATCACCGACTCCAGCGGGCGCACGGTGCTGAGCGCCGTGTCCCAGGGTCCCTTCTTCTATGCCCGACTTCAGCCCGGGAGCTATAGGGTCACTGCAACCCATGCCGGTCAGGCCATCACCAAGACGGCCTTTGTCGGTTCCGGCAGCGGGGGCCCCGATCTCGACTACCGCTGGGCCGGTGACGGAAGCTACGGAAACTACTGAGAATTGCTGAGCTGACGATGTCGGGGCCGCGCGGCTGACGCGCGGCCCCGACTGATTCGAGGGTTGCCGAACCCAGACCGGGGGTGGAGGCGGCGGGCCGAGCCCTATATGTTTGGCGGGAATCAGGCCGCGATGTCTGGCGGCACCGCGCGGCTGGGGGCGAAGCCAGGTGATCTATCTTGCGGCGGATGTCGGCGGCACCTTCACGGATCTCGTGCTGATCGACAGTAGTCGCGGCCGCACCTTGGTGGAGAAGCTGCCTTCCGGCCAAAGAGGCAAGGCGGATTCCATCGGCACGGGAGTCGAGCGCATCGCGACGGCGGCCGGGCTCACGCCCGGCGATATCGACCTCTTCGTCCATGGCTTCACCGTCGCCACCAATGCCTTTCTCATGCGCAAGGGCGCCCGCGCGGCGCTGCTGGTGACGAAGGGCTTCCGCGATCTCCTGGAGATCGGCAGCCAGCAGCGGCCGCGGCTCTATCCGCTGCGCCAGCAGAAGCCGGCCCCCATCGTGCCGCGCGCGCGCGTTGTCGAAGTGGCGGAGCGGGTCGATGCCTTCGGGGCTGTGGTCGAGCCTCTCAGCGATGGCGAAATCGCCCGGGTCGTGGCCGAGCTCGGCGCACTCAAGCCTGAAGCCATCGCCATCTGCCTCAACTTCTCCTTTCTCGAGGATCGCCATGAGCGCCTTCTGGCCGAGGCCCTGGCGAGCGCCTTTCCCGGCCTGCCGCTCTATCTTTCCAGCGCCGTCAATCCCCAGATGGAGGAATATCCCCGCGCCAATACCACCGCACTGGCCGCCTATGTCGGCGTCGTCGTCGACCGCTATCTGAGCGATGTCGAGGCGAGGCTCGCCGCAGTGGGCGCCGGCTGTCCCCTGCGGCTCATGCGCAGCGACGGCGGGGTGGCGACGCCGCGAGCGGCACGCGCCAATCCCGCCCATATGATGCTCTCGGGCCCCGCGGCCGGCGTCATCGCCGGCCGCGAGCTGGGACGGCGCCTCGGCCGCCGGGATCTGGTGACCTTCGACATGGGGGGCACCTCGGCGGATTTCTCCGTCATCGCCGAGGGCGAGCCCCGCACGGTGCGCGAGCGCGCCATTGGTGGCCAGCCGCTGCGCCTCACCAGCCTCGACATCGAGACCATTTCCGCCGGCGGCGGCTCCATCGCCTGGGTGGACCGCGCCGGCGCGCTGAAGGTGGGGCCGGATTCCGCCGGCGCCGTGCCGGGTCCGGCCTGCTACGGCCAGGGCGGGACCCAGCCCACGGTGAGCGATGCGGCGGTGCTGCTGGGGCTGCTGGATCCCGAGCGCTATCTCGGCGGCCGGATCAAGCTCGATGCGGAGCTGGCCGCCACCGCGGTCCGTGAGGGCGTCGCCCGGCCGCTGGGCCTCGGGCTGGAGGAGGCCGCGGCGGGCATCATCGCCATCGCCAATGTCCAGATGACCCAGGCCATCCGCACCATCTCGGTGGAGCGCG
Source organism: Verrucomicrobiia bacterium (assembly GCA_035482595.1). Taxonomy (GTDB): domain Bacteria; phylum Pseudomonadota; class Alphaproteobacteria; order Dongiales; family Dongiaceae; genus DASXQK01. The sequence goes on along the minus strand of DATHQQ010000490.1, from coordinate 1,566 downwards.
GCCTGGACGTTCGCCGCTTCTCGCTGCTTGCCTTCGGCGGGGCGGGGCCGCTCCTGGCCCCTTATCTCGCCGCGGGCCTCGAGATGGCCGAGGTGCTGGTGCCGCGCCATCCCGGGGTCTTCTGCGCCGAAGGCCTGCTGATGAGCGACATCCGCCACACGCTGCAGCTCGTCCATCGCCGGCCGCTCGCCGGCATCGATGCCGGCGCGCTCGCCGCCAAGGCAACGGCGCTGCGGGGCCAGCTCGAGGCGGAGCTTGCCGCCGACGGCATCGAGCCCGCGGCCCGGCGCTATCGGCTGGCGGGCGATCTGCGCTATCTCGGCCAGTTCCATGAGCTGGAGCTCGCCCTGCCGATGCCCGGCGAAGCGGAATGGTGGGAAAGCGAGCCCATCGCCCAGCGCTTCCACGATGCGCACCGCACCGCCTATGGCCATGGGGAATCCGAGGCGCCGATCGAGCTTGTCAATCTGCGCCTGACGGGGCTCGGCCGTCTCGAGCGGCCGACGCCCGAAGCCGAGGTTGCCGGCGATGCCTATGAGCCCGTACCTATGGGCGAGCGGCCCGTCTATCTCGACCGCCGTTCCGGCTTCATCCCCTGCCGGCACTACGACCGTGCCGATCTCAAGCCCGGGGCGCGCATCCGGGGCGCGGCGCTGATCCATCAGCTCGATACCACCGTGCTGGTCATGCCGGGCCATATCGCCGAGGCGCTGGCCGGCGGCGTGCTGGCCATCACCCCGGAGAAGGGGCCGGAGAACGGGAAATACAGATGAACATCGATCCCATCGATCGCGACACCTTCCAGCATGAGATCGTGAGCGCCGCCGAGGAGATGTCCATGGCGCTGCGCCGCTCGGCCTATTCCTCGATCATCTGGGACATGTACGACTATGCCTGCGGCCTGCTCCTGCCCGATGGCGAGATGCTGGCCCAGGCCGAGACGATCCCCGCCCAGCTCGGCATCATGCGGCTGGCGGCCCAGCATATGCTGCAGGCGTTTCCGCTCGAGGATTGGCGCGAGGGCGATGTGCTGGTCTCCAACGACCCCTATCGCGGCTGCACCCATACCCCGGACATCGTGCTCTTCAGCCCGATCTTCCATCAGGGCAAGATCATCGCCATTGCGTCGACCATCGCCCATCACATCGACGTCGGCGGCAAGGTGCCCGGCACCGAGGCGGCCGACAGCCGGGAGATCTTCGAGGAAGGGCTGATCCTGCCGCCCTTGAAGCTGGTGGAGGCCGGCCGGCCCAACCGCGCCATCTTCGACATCATCGCTGCCAATGTCCGCGACCCGAAGGCGAGTGCCGGAGATCTGCGCGCCCAGATCGCCGGTTGCCACACCGGCGAGCGCCGCGTCCAGGCGCTGGCCCAACGCTACGGGGCCGAGCGCTTCGGCGCGCTGGCAGACTCGGTGATGGACTATGCCGAGACCTATGTGCGCCGGTCGCTGGCGGCGATCGGCCAAGGCCGCGGAGAGGCCTGCGTGCTGATCGAAGATGGATTCGGCGCCCCCGAGCCCATCGAGATCCGGGTCCAGGCCGTGGTGCAGGGCGACCGGCTGAT
>DATHQQ010000489.1:0-4939 GCA_035482595.1 Verrucomicrobiia bacterium | reverse complement strand
CGAAGCTGCATTCCTTGTCGAGGGCGTAGCGCATCAGCGCATAGCGCCGGGCCTCGATGCCCTCGGCGCACCATTCGCGCAGGCGCGGCGCGAAATGTCCCATCGAGCCGCCGATCCAGCATCCGGCCACGGCGAGGCCGGGCCAGTAATCGGCGGGGCGCAGCCGGCCCGTGCGCTCGCGCGCCGCGGCAAGCGCGCGGGCGCGGCGCGGATTGGGCGGCAGCTGGTTGAGGGCGGCGGCATGGAGCGCATCGGGCAGAGGGAATTGCGCCGAGAGGGTGCCGTCATGGATGTCGCGGATCAGCGTCTCGCTATGCTTGTCGGCGAAGGCGAAGGCCGTGACGAGCCCCATGGGATTGCCGGTGAAGGCGAAGCTGCATTCCTTGTCGAGGGCGTAGCGCATCAGCGCATAGCGCCGGGCCTCGATGCCCTCGGCCACGTAGACGTCATAGGGATGGCTATAGGCCCGGCGCAAGATCGCCGGCAGACGGAAGTAGATATTGCCGGATACGGCGCCACAGGCCTCGCGGCGCGGCGTATAGCCTTCGATCGCCGGTTCCAGGACCGCCATGACCCCGGCCTTCAGCATCTCCGGATTGTCTCGCAGCGCCTGCAGGACCCAGAGACGATGGGTGATCTTGGAGAGGGCCTCGCAGCGCCGCGTGACCGGAATCATCTTCGGCTTGCCCGTCGTGCCGGTGGTGCGGTGATAGTAGAAGGGCCGCTCCTTCGTCAGCACGCCGGGACGGCCCTCGATCACCCCGTCGACATAGGGCGCGATGTCGACCCATTGGCGAATCGGCACCTGGCGCTGGTAGTCCGCCGCCGTCCGGATCCGGGCGAAGCCATGCTCGCGGCCGAATTCGGTGGCGGCATTGCGGCGGAGGATCGAGGCGAGCAGGACGGCTTGCGTCTCCTGTGGCGAATCGTATTGGCGCATGAACCGATCGATCTCGCCTTGCATGCCGAATCCCGCTGCTGCCATTTCCGTTCCTGTCGATATTGCCTAAGCTCGGGTCTTAATGATGCCCGCTGACGTCTTGAACCCTCGGCGGGTACCTTCGATGCGACGGAGGCGACCGCGTTCTCGCGCAGCTGCAGAGGAGACTATGTTTGGTCAAATACACGGAAATGCGTTAATTGTCCGCCAACAGCCGTTTCGCAATACTCGGTATTTCGCAATCGAGGCAATCCAACACCCTGTTCCCCCTCAAGGTAAAGCGTCTCGTGCTTCCCGCCCATGATATTCCCGTGGCAATCCCCCGCATCGAAACGGGCCGTCTCGTCTTGCGGGGACATCGCGCCGATGATCTCCAGGATTGCGCGCGGATGTGGGGCGACTGCGATGTCACGCGCTATATCGGCGGCAAGCCCTTCTCCCGCGAGGAGGTCTGGTCGAAGATCCTGCGCTATGCCGGGCATTGGTCGCTGCTCGGCTTCGGCTATTGGGTGATCGCGGACCGCGCATCGGGCCGATTCCTGGGCGAGGCCGGCTTCGCCGATTTCAAGCGCCGGATCGAGCCCGAATTCGCGGGGCTGCCGGAGATCGGCTGGGCGCTGGCATCCGAGGCGCAAGGGGCCGGCATCGCGACGGAGGCGGTGGGCGCGGTGGTCGCCTGGGGCGACCGCCATTTCGGCGCGGGGCCGACGGTATGCTTGATCGATCCCGATAATGCCGGCTCTATCCGGGTCGCGCTGAAATGCGGCTATCGGGAATTCCGCCGCACGACCTATAAGGAGCAGCCGACGATCCTCTTTCAGCGCGGCGATCAGGGGAACGGCCCAAAATGACGGATCACGAATGATGGGATCAGGGATGATGGACCGGGACAAGTTGACGCGCTTCATCGACGGCTGCTGGGCGGCGGAAATCCTGCCCCGGCTGACCGAATACATCCGGATCCCGAACAAATCCCCGGCCTTCGACCCCGATTGGGCCGAGCATGGCCATATGGAGAAGGCCGTGGCCCTGCTGGCGGGCTGGGCGCAGGGGAAGCTCGCGGCCCTGCCCGGCGCTACGCTCGAGGTGGTGCGCCTGCCCGGCCGCACGCCCCTCATCCTGATCGAGATCCCCGCCAGGGGGCCGGCGGCGGCGAAGGAGCCCGTGCTGCTCTATGGCCATCTCGACAAGCAGCCGGAGATGACCGGCTGGGCCGAGGGTCACGGCCCCTGGACGCCGGTGATGGCGGGCGACAAGCTCTACGGCCGCGGCGGGGCCGATGACGGCTATGCCATCTTCGCCTCGCTGGCGGCGATCCTGGCCCTGGCCGAGCAGGGCGTGCCCCATGCCCGCGCCGTGATCCTGATCGAAGCCTGCGAGGAATCCGGCAGCTTCGATCTGCCCTTCTATGTCGATCATCTGGCGCCGCGCATCGGCAATCCCTCCCTCGTCGTCTGCCTCGATTCCGGCTGCGGCAATTACGACCAGCTCTGGCTCACCACATCGCTTCGCGGCATGCTGGCCCTGACCCTCACGGTCAGGGTGCTGACGGAGGGTGTGCATTCGGGCGATGCCTCGGGCATCGTCCCCTCCAGCTCCCGGATCCTGCGCCTGCTGGTCTCCCGGCTGGAGGATGAGGCGACCGGCGCCATCCGCCTCCAGCATCTCTATGTCCAGGTCCCGCCCGAGCGCATTGCCCAGGCGCGGGTCGCAGCAAAGGCGCTGGGGGAGGAGGTCCATGCCAAATTCCCCTTCGCCCCCGGCATGACGCCCGTGACTCAGGATCTGGTGGAGTTGGTTCTGAACCGGACCTGGCGGCCGCAGCTCGCGACCATCGGCATGGACGGGCTGCCCACCCCCGGCAATGCCGGCAATGTCATGCGCCCCTATACCAGTGCGCGGCTCAGCCTGCGCCTGCCGCCGACCCTGGATGCGGCGCAGGCCGAGGCGGCGGTCAAGGCCCTGCTGCTGGCCGATCCGCCCTATGGCGCGACCATCGAGTTCGACGGCGGTCGGGCGGCCACGGGCTGGAACGCGCCGGCGCTGGCCCCCTGGCTCGAGCGCTCTCTGGCCGAGGCGTCGCAAGCCGCCTTCGGCGCACCGCCGGCCTATATGGGCGAGGGCGGCAGCATTCCGTTCATGGCGATGCTGGGGGAGAAATTCCCGCAAGCGCAATTCGTCGTCACCGGCGTGCTGGGCCCGCATTCCAATGCCCACGGGCCGAACGAATTCCTGCATATTCCCACCGCCAAGCGCGTGACCGCCGTCGTGGCGCGCGTGCTGGCGGATCACGGCGCAGCCAACCAGGAGAAGACGGCAGCATGAGGATCGATCACCTGGTCTGGTATTCCGCCGATCTCGCCGCGGGCGAGAAGCATTTCTCGGGCTGGACGGATGCGGCCCCCACCTTCGGCGGGGCGCATCCGGGGCAGGGGACCCGCAACAGCGTGCTCTCCCTCGGCGATGCCACCTATGTCGAGATCCTGGCGCGCGATCCCGCCCAGACCGGCGGCACGCTGGACCGCGAGATCGCCGGCCTCAAGGGCCAGGGGCTCTATCACTGGGCCGTGGGCGGCGTCGATCTGGCGGATGTGGCGGCCCGCGCCCGCCGGGCAGGACTCGATGCCAGCGCCGTGGTCAGCGGCGGACGGCATCTGCCGGACGGCAATTGGCTGAGCTGGAGCCTGGTCGGGCTTCGCCGCCACGGCTTCGGCGCGCTGGTGCCCTTCTTCATCGAGTTCCGCGGCAATCACCCCGCCGCCACCGCGCCCCGCGGCGGCAGCTTCAAAGGCATCGAGCTCTTCTCGCCCCGGGCGCAGCAGCTGGGCGATCTCCTGGGGGTGCTGGGCCTCGATCTTCCCGTTTCCCAGCGGGACAAGCCGGGGGTCACGGCGACGCTGGAAACCAAGGCCGGATCGCACAAGCTGGACTCCTTCGATCCCATGCCCCGGGGTTTCGTCATCTAGGGGTTCGTCATCCAAGGGGCTTCGTGATCCAGCCGGGAGACCGGGCAACCAAAGGGGAGGGGGACATGGCCGATCTCACGGGCAAGCGCGTGATCGTCACCGGCGGCTCGACCGGCATCGGCGCCGCCATCGCCGAGCGCTTCCTCGCCGACGGCGCCAAGGTCTGCATCTGGGGCCAGAGCAAGGAGAGGCTCGCCGCCATGACGGCGAAGCTGCCGCAGCTCTCGGCCGAGAGCGTCGATGTCGCCGATGCCGATGCCGTCGATACCGCCTTCGAGCGCTCGCGGAAGAGCCTCGGCGGCCTCGACGTGCTGGTCTGCAACGCCGGGATTTCGATCCGCCACGACTTCGTCGACATCGAGCGGAAGGATTTCGAGCGCATCCTCAGGGTCAATCTCTTCGGCGCCTTCTTCGTCAGCCAGCTCGCCGCCCGCCACATGCTGCGCGAAGGCGGCGGGGCGATCCTGTTCACGGCGTCCACCAGCGGCGTCATCGGCTATCGCCACTACGCCGACTACAACGCCAGCAAGGGCGCCATGATCGCCCTCATGCGCACCATGGCGCTGGAGCTGGCGCCCAAGGTGCGCGTCAACGCGGTCAACCCCGGCTATACGCTCACGCCGATGCAGCAGGCCGAATACAGCCCCGCCATGCTGCAGCGGGTGAACGACGCGATCCCCATGGGGCGGCACGCGCGGCCGGCGGAGCTGGCGGGGTTGTTCGCCTATCTCGCCTCGGACGAGGCGGCCTATGGGACGGGGCAGGTGTTCACGCTGGATGGCGGGGAGAGCGCGGGGACGTTGGCGGGGAGGTTGTGAGGAGCTCCGGAGCGATCACTCGGAACGCTGGCTGCTCGCAGATGCTGAGAGAGTCCTCGACGTCAGTCCGTCCATGGCCCGCCTCCGCTCTGAGCCGCTCCCACGCCGTCGTCTCCTTCCGGTGCAGCAGGCGCACGTGATCGCAATAGCGGTCCGGCCTCCAATCGGCGCCGGTGTCGCGATCCAGAAACAGGGATAGTCCTCCGGCGGAGGCT
>DATHQQ010000488.1:0-3608 GCA_035482595.1 Verrucomicrobiia bacterium | reverse complement strand
GGGTGGCGGAGCGCGGGCGGCGGGAATGATCCCGCCGCCCCGCTCCCGCCGTCAACCCTCGTTGAACGCCGTATAGAGCCAGCCATTGCCGTTCGGCAGAACGCCGGGCTTCAGCCAGCTCCTGGAGGCATAGGTGTTCACGTTATGGGTGATCCAGACGAAGGCGGCCGATTCATCCATCAGCTTCTGCGCCTGGATATAGATCTCGTTGCGCTTTGCCTGATCCGTCGTCTTGGCGCCGAGAGCGTCGAGATCGTCGAACTCCTTGCTCTTCCAGCGCTGCCAGTTCCACTGGCCGACCTGGGCCGAGGTGAACCACTGGGTCTGGAATCCCGGATCGAACTTGCCGGAATATTCGATCAGCGAAAGCTCCAGATCCTTGCTGGCGTCCTTCTCGCCCAAGGCCCAATAGGCGCCCGGATCCAAGGCGTTGATCTGGACGTCGACCCCGATCTCCGCGAGGTTGGCCTGGACGATGGCCCCGATCGCCTGGTAGCGGGCATCCGATGCCAGGATCGTCAGCGTCGTCTTGAAGCCGCTTCCCTGCCCCGCATCGGCCAGAAGCTTCTTGGCGGCGTCGACATCGCGCTTATAGACCGGCGCGTCGGCCCAATAGCCGACGATGCCGGGCGCCAGAAGAGCGTTCGCCCGGGGATAGAGGCCGGCATAGGCCCCGGCAAGGATGCCGTCGATATCGACGCCCAGCCGCAGCGCTTGGCGAACACGGATATCGTCGAAGGGCTTCTTCTCGATATTGGGGCCGAACCAGACATAGTCGATGCCCTGGAGCTCCGTCACCGTGGTGTCCGGCAAAGCGGCGAAGGCCTTCTTGTTATCCGGCTCGATGCGCTCGAAATCGATCTCGCCTGCCTTGAAGGCGATATCTGCCGTCTTCTGCTCCTTGATCGGCTTGCCGATGATCTGCTGGAAGTAGGGCTTGATGGGACCCTTGTAATCCGGGTTGATCTCGAGGACGAACTGCTCGCGCGGCTTCCATTCCTTCAGCACATAAGGCCCGCTGCCGATGGGCGTGGTGGAGAATTTGTCGCCGAGCTGCTCGAAGGCCTTTTTCGAGATGATGCGACCCGAGCCGTCGGCCAGCGTGATGACCCAGAGCGCCGGGGCGGGCGCCTTCAGGATGATCTTGCCCGAGAGCGGGCCGGTCACTTCCACGTGATCGAGGGCCGCCCAATCGCTGGCGTAGTCGACCTTCTTGCCTGATTTGTCCGGGGTGATGAAGCGCTCGAAGGAGAATTTGACGTCATCGGCCGTGAGCGGCCCATAGCCGCCGGTGAAGGCCTGATCCGGGCGCAAGGTGAAGTCGATCTCCGTATCGCTGACCTGCTTGATATCCGCGGCGGCATCGAGCTGCCACTCCGTCGAACCCGGCTTGAAGGCGATGAGGCCCTGCATGACGGCGTTCAGGATATTGACGTCGGGCGGGCCGGTGCGATTGGCGGGATCGAGATTGCCCAGGTCGCGCTCGAGCCGCACGGTGATCTTGTCATGGGCGGCGAAGGCGGCATTGGGGCGGATCAACCCCAGCGTGGCGGCTGCCAGGAGCGCGGATCCGCCCTGAAGAATCTGACGGCGTGTCGGTGCGTAGCTCATGTCGGTTCTCCCTGTATCCAGGATTGAGGCATTGCGTTCTTCAGGTCGCGGTCCCCGCAACCTATGATGGTTATACACAGTCTGGTCTCGACCGGCGGCCCGGGGCAAGAGATTCCGCGCTCGCTGTCGGCTGCCGGCTCGCCCTGTCATCCTAGGAGGGGAGGGAGTCGGCGCGGAGAAAGAATATCTAGGCCGGGCCGATAGAGGATTTTTCTGTCATTTCCGCCTTCGCTCTGCTGAGCGCCGCTCTTCCGGCCGGGGTGGGCAAGGCTGGGCTTGCAGGCGAAAAACATCTGCCCCACTCTGCCTTCCCCGGCCTGCATCGAGGCCGGGTGGACCCCTGATGGAGATCGGATTTGGAGCTTCCCCCTGGTGGACGGCCCATTGGCGGACGACCCGGCGGCGGGCGCGAGGCACGGCGGCTGAAGCGGGGGGAGGCCGGTCCCAGCCGCGCGGTTGGCCCCGGCGTCAGCGGGGGCCGCTACAAGCCCCTTACCGAGATGGACGTCACCCGCATCCACCAGACCATGCTCGACGTGCTCGAGAAGATCGGGCTCGGCGATCCGCCGGCCGTGGTGCGGGAGCTGGCGCTGTCCCATGGCTGCCGGATCAACGAGCACGGCCGGCTCTGCTTTCCGCGCGCTTTGGTGGAAGACGTCATCGCGGGCGCCGGGCGCAATTTCACCCTCCATGCGCGCGACCCGATCCATGACATGGATATCAGCGGCGCGCGCGTCCACTACGGGGCGAGCGGCGTCGCGGTGCTGGTGCCGGATTTCGAGACCGGCCGCTATCGCCCTTCGACAATCGCCGACCTCTACGACTTCGCCCGGCTGGTCGATGTGCTGGAGAATGTGCATTTCTTCAACCGGCCGGTGATCGGGCGCGACATCAGCGATCCCGCCGTCCATGACATCAACATGTCCTATGTCAGCGCGGCCGGGACGAAGAAGCATATCGCCGTGGGCTTCAACGGCGGCGAGCATGTCCAGGCGACCTCCGACATGTTCGATTTCATCCTGGGCGGCGAGGGACGCTTCCGCCAGCGCCCCTTCTGCAGCGTCGGCGCCTGCGCCATCGTCTCGCCTCTGCGCTTCGCCGAGGAGAATTGCGAGGTCAGCATCGCTGCCGCCCGCCTCGGCTTTCCCGTCAATATGATCATCGCCGGCCAGGCGGGCGCCACGGCGCCGGCCGCCCTCGCCGGCACGCTGGTCCAGACCACGGCCGAGACCATGGCCGGGCTGCTGCTGATCAATTTCGTCAGCCCCGGCCATCCCGTGATCTTCAGCAATTGGCCCCTGGTCTCCGATCTCCGGACCGGCTCCTTCTCCGGCGGTGGCGGCGAGGAAGCGGTGATGACCGCGGCCTCGGCCCAGATCTCGCAATTCTACGGCCTGCCCGGCGGGGTGGGGGCCGGCATGGCGGATTCGAAGCTGCCGGACAATCAGGCCGGCTATGAGAAGGGCATCACCACGGCGCTGGCAGGCCTCGCCGGCGCCAATCTGATCTATGAGGGTGCCGGCATGCTGGCGAGCCTCATGGCCTGCTCCTTCGAGGCCTTCGTCATCGACGACGACATGCTGGGCAGCGTGCTGCGGGCCATCCGCGGCATCGAGGTGAATGACGAGACCCTCTCCTTCGAGCGGATCCGCGCGGCGGTCGAGGGGCCGGGCCATTATCTCGGCAGCGAGCAGACATTGACCCTGATGGAGACCGAGTTCGTCTATCCCAAGCTCGGCGACCGCAGCAGCACCGACCAATGGGAAGCCGGTGGCGGACGGGATATCCGCGACCGGGCGCGGGAGCGGGTGCGCGAGATCCTGCGCCAGCATTACCCCGTGCATATCGATCCGGCCGTGGACGAGGAGATTCGCCGGCGATATCCCATCGTTCTACCGGCCCAAGACATGACGGCCGCCGGCGGGCGCTGGTAAGCACGCGGACGATATCCCGGGAGTCATCTGAATTGGCGAAAGTCGAATTCCTGTTCATCGACC
>DATHQQ010000487.1:0-12366 GCA_035482595.1 Verrucomicrobiia bacterium | reverse complement strand
TTTCCGGTGATCTGGTCGGGATAGATCTTCGAGATCGTGAGAGTCCCACCCTTCTGCCAGCATTCCGACAGATTGGGGGAGTTGCCCGCCCAGTCGAATTTCAGCGCCGCCATGACGCGCGATGTCATGCGGTCGAAGCAGGCGGCAATGTCCTTCTGTCCATCGGTCACGAAATAGCACTGGGCATCGCCTGGATTGATGGTGACATGGACGCCGAGGCCGAGGCCCGTGGTCTCGGCGACATTCTCCATCAACTCCATTCGCGCGCCGTCATAGCGGACCCGATAGATATTGAAGCCAGGCTCCGGCTTGGTGATGTTCGTCGGAATGCCATAGATCAGGCAGTTCGCACCACCCTGGGTGCTGTTGATGAATTCGAAGGAGTGATAGGGATCGGCGCTGGGGAAGGCACAGAGATGATGCGAGATCGGGTTGTAGTCGCCGTAGTTCCAATACCAGATGGAGGCCAGCACCCGGTTCGAATGCAGATCGAGAGCATAGGTCCCGCCGCCCATCTTCGTCGGCAGCAAAGCGACCCAGCGGCCGAGGCTGCGGCCGCCGATATCGGCGGCTGAATCGGTCATCTCGCGGACGATCCCCTGTTTCTGCGCGCCATAGCCGGTGCCGGTGCCCGCGCTCTTGCTTGCCGACCCGCTGGTCAGGGAATAGCCCAGTGCGGCGGCCTCGCCGGCGACGGCGGTGCCGGCCACGACCTTCAAAGCGTTGCGGCGGCTCAGGGTGATCTTCTTCAGCGGCGGCGGAGGTGCTGTGGGTGCTGCCTGGCGCGCCTTCTCCTCGAGATAGACCTGGAACTCGCGATGGTCCTGCTCGTTGACCTCGGCTTTTCTTTTCAGATATCTCTCGACCTGCGCATTTGCGGCAAGAGGTTCGGGCATCATCTCGATCTGCGGATCAGGGGAGCTTTCATCCTTGGCGGCGGGTGTCTTTTCCGGCTCCGACATGGATCGGCTCCCCCTCTGCTTTAGCGGCCATCGAATCGGCGTGAAGCGGACAATCCGAAGGCTAAAATGACGTTGCCAGACGGGTTTGGTGAAGTCAACATGACCAGGCATCCGCAGGTTGTATCGGTTGCGAGACGCGCGTGAGGACCTCATCAGTGTGCCGCGAAACCTGCTGCCATGAGTGATCCCTTCATTATCGCAAGCATCGCGCTGGGCCTCTCCGTCGTCGCTTCGGCGGTGAGGATGGTCGACTGGTTCCTCCACAGCGATCCCAGGGTCCTGGCCAAGACCATGCGCTGGGTGATCATCGCCCTCGCGCTGCTGTCGGTTCCATTGCTGATCTGGCTCCTGCTCAAGGAGCAGTGGGTGGCGGCGATGGGGCTTTTCGCGGTCATGGTCCTGCTGCCGGCCTTCCTGGGCCGCGGTTCGCTGTTGCAGCGCTTCGGTCTCTATCGCCGGCCTGTGCTGGACGGCAGTCCGCCCTATAGAGGCGATCGCGAAGCTGGCTTCTCCGGCTTCGGCACGCCGGATCCCGATCTCGTGCGGCGCTCGGCGGCGGTGCTGGAAGCCTATCTCGGGCGGCGGGGCGGCGCCGAGACGGGCGGCAGCCTGGCGCTCGCGGCGATACCGGGGCACGCCGGGAAGAAGAGCGTAGACAACGGCGGCGCCGAGGGCTTCGGCGCCGAGCCCATGTCGGCGGGCGAGGCGCTGGAGATCTTGGGTCTCGATCCCGGTGCCCGGGATTGGGAGATCAGCGCGGCCCATCGCCGCCTGCTGCAGAAGCTCCATCCCGAGAGCGGCGGATCGGGCTATCTCGCCATCAAGGTCGATCAGGCCCGGGATGTCCTGCTGCGCGGCGCCGCCCGGCAATTGCGCCAGCTGACCACGGAGCTCCCGCGCAAGCCCCCGCCCATGCGCGAGCAATCTTGATTCAGGCGCCCGGCGGCGCTGGCCCGGCACGTCGAAGCCGTAGATGGCGGCGCGCAGGACCCGGGCCACACCATAGATCATGCTGAGCCAGGTGATGCGCGCCCGATTGGAGGCCGTTCGGGGTGCACCGCGCCGCGCTGCAACCAAACGTGCCGTCATCCATTGTATGACGGGGAGTACCGGCCCGAATTGGCGGCACCGCCAAAGCATGTCATACGCGGATGGGGCGATCGCTCTTGCGAGGGGTGGATGACTGAGACTTGGCCGCTGGACGGCGGAGAACTGGGCGCGCTGATCCGGTCCTTCGACTGGGCGGCCACGAGCCTGGGGCCCAGGAACCGATGGCCTCAGCCGCTGAAGACCGTCACCGACATGCTGCTGCGGTCGGCCGTACCCATGGTCCTGCTGTGGGGGCCCGACGGGGTCATGATCTACAACGATGCCTATGCGGGCTTCGCCGGCGGCCGCCACCCGCGGCTCCTCGGCTCCAAGGTATTGGAGGGCTGGCCGGAGGTCGCCGATTTCAACCGCCACGTCATGGCGGAAGGGCTGGCCGGGCGATCGCTCTCCTTCACCGATCAGGAGCTGGTGCTTTATCGCAAGGGCGTGCCGGAGAAGGTCGCGCTGTCCCTGGACTACAGCCCGATCCTGGGCGAGGACGGCCTGCCCGCCGGCGTGCTCGCCATCGTCATCGAGACCACCGAACGCGTGCGCGCCGATGGGATGGCCTATGAAGCCGAGCAGCATTTCCGCCTGCTCGTTCATGGCGTGACGGACTACGCCATTTATATGCTCGATCCGACCGGTGTGGTGACGAGCTGGAATCCGGGCGCCGAGCGCATCAAGGGCTATCGGCGCGAGGAGATCCTGGGCCACCACTACTCGCGCTTTCATACCGAGGAGGATCGCGCCGCCGGCGTACCGGACCGGGCCCTGGCCATCGCGGCCGCGGTCGGCAAATACGAGTACGAGGGTTGGCGCCTGCGCAAGAACGGCGAGCGCTTCTGGGCCAGCGTCGTCATCGATGCGATTCGGGCAGTGGACGGCACGCTGGTCGGCTTTGCCAAGGTCACGCGCGACAGGACCGAGCACCGCCAGGCGCAGCAGGCCCTCGAGGAGGCGCGCGAGGCCCTGTTCCAGTCGCAGAAGATGGAGGCGGTGGGCCAATTGACCGGCGGCGTGGCCCATGACTTCAACAACATGCTGGCGGGAATCATCGGCGCCATGGAGCTGCTGCGGCGCCGGATCCGGTCCGGGCGCTATGCCGAGACCGACAAATACATCGACGCCGCGGTGGCCTCGGCCAATCGCGCCGCCGCCTTGACCCAGCGCCTGCTCGCCTTCGGCCGCCGCCAATCCCTCGACGTCAAGCCCGTGAACATCAATGCCGTGGTCACCTCCATGGTCGATCTTCTGGCCCGCACGATGGGCGAGGATATCGGGCTCGAGACCCGGCTGCGGCCGGATCTCTGGCTGGCGATGACCGATGCCAATCAGGTGGAGAACGCGCTGCTGAACCTCGCGATCAATGCCCGAGATGCCATGCCGGGAGGGGGCAAGCTCACCATCACGACGGAAGGTGTCTCACTCAATCGGGCCGATGCGGCCGGCGCCGACTATCCCGGGGTAGGGGATTATGTTGTTCTGACGGTGAGCGATACCGGGCAGGGCATGGCGCCGGAGATATTGGCCCGCGCCTTCGAGCCCTTCTATACGACCAAGCCGATCGGCCAGGGGACGGGCCTGGGCCTGTCGATGATCTATGGCTTCGCCAAGCAGGTCGGCGGCCATGTGCGGATCACCTCGGAGGTCGACCGGGGCACGAATGTCCTGCTCTACATGCCCCGCGTGCGGGGGGCGCAGGCCGAGAGGCGCGAGGCGGCCGAGACCGGAGAAACGCCCGCCGGCGCCGGGGAGACGCTGCTGGTGGTGGAGGACGACGCCTCGGTCCGGATGCAGGTCATGGATTTACTGACGGAGCTGGGCTACGCGGCGATCGAAGCCCATGATGGTGGCTCGGCCCTGCTGGTGCTCCGAAGCCAGCGGCGGATCGATCTGCTGGTGACCGATGTCGGCCTGCCGGGCGGCATGAACGGCCGCCAGCTCGCTGAGATGGCCCGGCAATTGCGGCCGGGGCTGAAGACGCTGTTCATCACCGGCTATGCGGAGGGCGCGGCCTCGCGGGCTCGCTTCCTGGATCCGGGAATGGATCTGATCGCCAAGCCCTTCACCCTCGATGCCCTGGCGGCCAAGATCCGCCGGGTGATCGAAAGCGATCCGCCGGCAAAAACGGGTTGAAGGCCCCCCTGCTTTGGAACAAAGCGCGGACGACACCCAAGATCTGGAGAGCGACTCGGAGATGGGGTCTGGATTTAGGGGGACGCCTGGAACTCGAATCCAGTCATTCAGCTCTGCTCGCTGATCTGATAGCGGGATTTGGCCAGCCATTCCGGCTCGATCTCGATGCCCCAGCCCGGCTCCGCCGAAATCGTGACATGGCCGTCCTCGACCCGATAGGGGTCCTTGCGGAAGATTCCGTATTGCCAGGGGTAGTAGTCCGGGCCCTCGATGGAGAATTCGAGATATTTCCCGGCATTGGGCAATGCGGCCAGCAGATGCATGGTGAAGAGCGTCACCAGGCCGAGATTGGCGGCATGGGGCGTCACCTTCAGCCCCGCGGCCTCGGCCAGTCTTGCGACCTTGAGAGCGCGGCCGATCCCGCCGACATAGAGGACATCGGGCTGCGCGATATCGACGATGCGCTGCCCGCAGATGACCCGCCAGATCGAGAGGTCGCAATCCTGCTCGCCGCCGGTCACCGCGATGTCGAGCGCCTCGCTCACTTGCTTGGTCTGCTCAAGCTCCCAATAGAGGCAGGGCTCCTCGAAATGCTCGACGCCCTCGGCCGCGAGCAGCTTGCCGACCTCGATGGCGCGCGCCGGGGAGAAGCCGCTATTGGCATCGACCAGAAGAGCTGCGTCGGGGCCCAGCGCCCGGCGCACCGCGGGCACGATGGCCTCGGTGCGGCCCGGCCATTCGTCGATGTCATGGCCGTATTCCGCCGCGACCCTAAACTTGAAGGCATCGAAACCGAAGCGCTCGCGAAGCTGGACGAAGCGCGCGGCTTCGGCCTCCGGCGTGATGTCGCGGCGCATGGAGGAGGCATAGGCGCGCAGCTTGCCGGGCTTGCCGCCCAGCAGCGTCACCACGGGCTTCTCCTGGCGCTTGCTCTCGAGATCCCACAGCGCGGTATCCAGCCCGGCCATGGCGCGCTTCAGATAGGCGCCGGGGAATTTATGCTCCTTCTCCTCGATGCGATCGATCAGCGGATCGATGGGCCAGGCCTCCTCCCCCAACACCCAGGGTGCGGCTTGGCGATGGAACACATCGGCGGTGATGTCGGAATTATAGGTGGAGAGCTGGCCCCAGCCGATGCTGCCGTCCTCCAGGGTCGCGCGCACGAAGGCGATGAATCGTGTGCTGAAGGTCTCGAGGCGCTTGATCCGCATGCGTGTCTTGCTCCCTGGAGCGATATTCGAAGCCGAACTCTATTCTAGTCC
The DNA here is from genome assembly GCA_035482595.1 of Verrucomicrobiia bacterium. Classification (GTDB taxonomy): domain Bacteria; phylum Pseudomonadota; class Alphaproteobacteria; order Dongiales; family Dongiaceae; genus DASXQK01. The sequence continues at coordinate 6,914 of DATHQQ010000487.1, read as the reverse complement.
GCGCCACCTCGCCCATAGACGCCGCCCTCGGTTACCACGAAATCCACCCGCCCATCGGCGAGCGCCCGGGCGCATTCGTCGGGGCTGTTGATGATCGGCTCCTCATGCACGTTGAAGCTGGTGTTGATCAGCACCGGCACGCCGGAGAGATCCTTGTAGGCGGCGAGAATGTCGTAATAGAGGCGGTTCTGCGCCCGCTCGATCACTTGCGGCCGTGCCGTGCCGTCGACATGGACCACGGCGGGGATGCGGGTCCGCCATTCATCCCGCACGCCGCAGGTGATGGTCATGAAGCTGGCGGCGCGGCGTTTGACCGGGCCGAGGTCGAAGACGGTCTCGGCATCCTCGTCCATCACCACCGGCGCGAAGGGCATGAACTCGCTGCGCGAGAGGCGGTCGTTGAGGGTCCGGTTGATGTCGGCATCCAGCGCCGAGGCCATGATGGAGCGGGCGCCCAGCGCCCGCGGCCCGTATTCCATGCCCTTCACATAGATGGCGACGATGCGGCCCTGCTGCAGCAGCTCGGCGGCGCCGGCGACCGGGTTCTCCGTCACACGGTTGAAGCGCGGGTCGCGGTCGAAGGTGGCGTCGATGGCGCCGTTGAAGTCGCGGCCGTAATAGAGGGTCCGTAGCGGCCAGCCTGCCGCCAGCCAGTGCTCCATGCCGTCGCGCTCCAGCAGGTACTGCAGCACCGCGCCGGCGGCGAGACCCTGATCGCTCATCGAGGGATAGATGAAGACCTCGTCCAGGGGCAGCTCCTCGGCCAGGCGCTGATTGAGGCGCACATTGGCGAAGACCCCGCCGGACAGCCCGAGAAAACGCATGGGATGGCGGGCCAGGATGCGGCCCACGGAATCGATGATGACGTTCTCGAGCAGGAGCTGGACCGAGGCCGAGACATCTTCGCGCCGCGCGCCCTGGGCGAGATCGAAGATATGCTGGCGCATGGCCCGATAGCTTGGATAGTCGCTATGGACCTGGCCCTGGTCGTCGACCCGGAAATGCTTGATGAGGGCATCATAGAGGGTGGGCTTGCCGAAAGCGGCGAGGCCCGTCACCTTGCCTTCATGGCGGAAGGGCAGGAATCCCAGGGCCTCGGTGGCATAGGCATAGGCTTGGCCCAGGCTGTCGACGCGGCGGGGCCGCTTCAACTCCGCCTCGCCGCCGTAGAGCTCGGTCAGCTTGCCGTCCCGGAAGAGCCGCATGGAATACTGCACGTTGTCGCCCCCGCCGTCGGCGGTATAGAGCAGCGCTTCGGGCCAGCCCGTGTGGAAGAGGCAGGGGAGCGCATGGGCGAGATGGTGATTGCAGAAGGCGATGGCGGCGGCGGGTGCGAGGTCGAGCTCCCGCTTGAAGCGCTTGCCGTCGAACATGGCGGCGGAATCCGTCCGGCCATAGCGGACGCATTCGTTCTCCATGTATTTATGGCGCTCGCGGCCGAGCCGCCGGCGAAGCTCGAAGGCGATGTGTCGCCCGGGGGGAAAATGGCGATAGAGACGGGTGGGAAACATGCCCCGCGCCATGGCCACGGCGCCGATCTCCGCGCGCTTGCGCCCGGCGATGGCCAGGCATTCGTCGATGGCCTCGACCGGTATGCGCCCGCCGTCGCCCTTCTTGCGGGTGACCCGCTCCAGCGGCACCGCCGCCAGCATCCGGTACTCCTCGAACAGGCAGGCGCAGGCATCGTGGCTGCCGGAATTGATGCCGAGAATAAGCATGGGGAAAGGTTCAGGCCGCTCGCAGGGCTGGCAATTGGGGAGCCGAACCTAACCCCGAACGGCCCCCGGAGAAACGGGTTTCTTGCCACAGATGTTCCCGGGGTGTTCCCGCCATGACGGCCCCTGAGGGCCTTCTGTCGCGCATCCGCAGCGGTCTGCCCGGCCTGGCTTGGCCGCCCATCGTCACCGGCCCGCTGGCGACATTGGTGGCTCTTGCCCGCGAGTTCGAGGAGAGCCAATGGCTGACGGCGGCCGAGATCGAGGCCAAGCAGCATCGCCAGCTGGTCGTCCTGGCGACCCATGCGGCGGCTCACTCGCCGCATTTCGCCCGGCGCCTGGCGGCGGCGGGGCTGGCGCCAAGGGATCTGGCAACGCCCGAGGGGCTGCGCCGCCTGCCGGTGCTGCGCCGGCGCGAGATCCAGCAGGCGGGCGCCGATTTCTACTGCTCGGCCATTCCCGAGGGCCATGGGCCGCTGCGGGAGAGCCGCACCTCCGGATCCACCGGCGAGCCCGTGACCATCCGGCGGACGGCGGTCAGCCAGCTCTTCTGGCGCGCCGTCAGCCTGCGCTTCCACGCCTGGACCGGCCGCGATCTCACCAAGCGCTGCACGACCATCCGGGTCGACAATCACGAGGTCACGGTCCAGCCCCATTGGGGCGCGCCTTTGAACCTGCTGTTCGAGACCGGCCCGCTGCAGGCGATCCCCACCAATATCGACATTGCCGAGCAGGTCCGACTGCTGGCGGAATTCAAGCCCGACAGCCTGGTGGTCTATCCCAACAACCTCGACGCCATCCGCCGCCATTGCCAGCGCACAGGGATCGAGCTGCCGGGTATCAGCCGCATCCTGACCATGAGCGAGACTCTGTCGCCCAAGGCGCGGGCGGCGGCGGAGGCCTTCTTCGAGGCCCGCATCTTCGATTGCTACTCCTCCGGCGAGGTCGGGCTGGTCGCATTGGAATGTCCGCAGAGCGGCCTCTATCACCTCATGGCCGAGACGGTGCTGATGGAGGTGCTGGACGAGAACGGAAATGCGTGCGGGCCGGGCGAGACCGGCCGCCTCGTGCTGACCGATCTCAGCAATTTCGCCAGCCCGGTCATCCGCTACGACATCGCCGATTATGCCGAGCGCGCCGAGGCCTGTCCCTGCGGCCGCGGCCTGCCGAGCCTGGCGCGGATCGTCGGGCGCGAGCGCAATCTGCTGCGCCGCCCCGACGGCCAGCGCTACTGGCCGAAGCTGGATGTGGAGCGCTATCGGGAGGTGGCGCCCGTGGTCGAGCATCAGCTCTTGCAGCGCGAGATCGACCTGCTGGAGATGAAGCTCGTGGTGGAGCAGCCGCTGACGCCGAAGCAGGAGAAGGATCTGGGGGCGGCGGTCAATGGCGCCATCGGCTACCCCTTCCGCATCCAATTCACCTACTTCGACGAGGAGATCCCGCGCAACGCCAGCGGCAAGTTCGAGGAATTCCTCTGCCTGCTTCCGGATGACGCGCCATAGCGCAATAGCCGATAGGACAGCACCATTCTTTTCCGTCACCCCGGCGAAAGCCGGGGCCCAGGGGCGAGCGGCAAGCTTCTCGCCCCGTGGCCCCTGGATTCCGGCTTTCGCCGGAATGACGAGAGGAGGAAGGACAGTGGGGTTGAGCCTGTCATCGCCCGCCCGCTAGACTGCCCGCCGCCAACAAAGGAGCCTCCCCCATGAAGTCTCGCGAGATCGGCCGCACCGGCCTCCATGTCACGCCGCTCGGCTTCGGCGGCGCGCCCTTGGGCAATCTCTTCGCCCCGATTGCCGAGACGGATGCCCGCGGGACTGTGGAGACGGCCTGGTCGAAGGGATGCCGCTATTTCGACACCGCGCCCTACTACGGTTTCGGGCTCAGCGAGAGGCGGGTGGGCGATGTGCTGCGCGAGCATAAGCGGGATGATTTCGTCCTCTCGACCAAGGTCGGCCGGCTGATCCAGCGCGGGGCCAATACCGATCCGATTGCCTCCCAATTCCACACGCTCATGCCCTTCCATGTCGTCTTCGACTATTCCTACGACGGCATCATGCGCTCCATCGAGGGAAGCTATCAGCGCCTAGGGCTCGACCGCATCGATATCCTGCTGCTGCATGATCTCGGCGAGGCCGAGCATGGCAAGGAGCTGCCCCGCATCTTCAAGGGGGCGATGGAGGGCGGCTATCGCGCCTTGGAGGAGCTGAAGCGCGCCGGCCAGATCCGCGCCATCGGCATGGGGGTGAACGAGGTCGGAATCTGCGAGCAGGCCATGCGCCACGGCGATTTCGACTGCTTCCTGTTGGCCGGGCGCTACACCTTGCTGGAGCAGGGCGGGCAGGAGGAGCTCTTCCCCGCCTGCCGGCGCAAGGGGGTTTCCATCATCCTGGGCGGGCCCTTCAATTCCGGCATCCTTGTGCGCGCCGGCCAGGCCGATGCGACCTATAACTATGCCGCGGTGCCGCCGGAGATCCGCGCCCGGGTGGAAAAGCTGGTCGAGGTCTGCCGCGCCCATGGCGTGTCGCTGCCGGCCGCCGCCTTGCAATTCCCCTTGGCCAATCCCGTCGTCGCCAGCGTGATTCCCGGCGCCCGGACGCCCGCCGAGGCGGCGAGCCATTGGGAGATGCTGGCCGCCAAGATCCCAGCCGCCTTCTGGGCCGAACTGCGCGAGCGCAAGCTGCTCCATCCCGGTGTGCCGGTGCCCGGCGAAGCGGCCTGATTATTCCTCCCCGATGACCGGCCTCGAGGAGAATATCGACGCCCACCAGCATTTCTGGAGCCTGGATCGCGGCGACTATCACTGGCTGACCCTGGACATGGCCCTGCTCTACCGCGACTTCGGGCCGGCGGAGTTGGCGCCTTTCCTGCAGCGTCATGGCATCGGCGGCACCGTGCTGGTGCAGGCGGCGGCGACGGTGGCCGAGACGGAATACATGCTGGCGATCGCGGCGGAGACCCATTTCGTCAAGGGCGTCGTCGGCTGGATCGATTTCGAATCGACCACCGGCCCCGCCGAGATCGACCGGCTGGCCGAGCATCCGAAGCTCAAGGGCCTGCGGCCGATGATCCAGGACATCCCGGATCCCGAATGGATGCTGCGCGCCGCGGTCGGGCCGGCGATCGCCCATCTGCAGCATCTGGGCCTCACCTTCGATGCGCTGGTGAAGCCCCGGCATCTGGAGCCGCTGCGGCGCTTCCTGCGGCTCTATCCCGAGCTCGGAGTCGTCATCGACCATGGCGCCAAGCCCGATATCGCGGGCGGCCAGTTCGAGGATTGGGCCCGGGAGATCCGGAAGATCGCGCGCAACGATCACGTCTATTGCAAGATCTCGGGGCTGGTCACCGAGGCGGCGCCCGATTGGCAGCCGGGCGATCTCACCCGCTACCTCGATCTGCTGCTGGAGGCCTTCGGCCCCGCCCGGCTGATGTGGGGCAGCGATTGGCCGGTGGTTGATCTGGGCGGCGGCTATGACCGCTGGCGCGACGCGACGCTGGACTATCTCGCCCGCTTGGGCCATGACGAGCGCAGGGCCATCTTGGGCCGCACCGCCGCCGAATTCTATCGGCTGCAGGCATGAATCAGGGGAGCCGAAAGTGGATCGATTGAAGGGCAAGCGCGCGGTCGTCACGGCGGCGGGCCAGGGCATCGGGCGGGCCTTCGCCGAGGCCTTCCATCGCGAGGGGGCCGACGTCCTCGCCACCGACATCAACGAGAAGGCGCTCGCGAGCCTCGCCGGCATCGCCACCCGCCGCCTCGACGTGACCGATGGCGCGGCGGTGGCGGCGCTCGCTGCCGAGCTCGGCGCCATCGATGTCCTCGCTAATTGCGCCGGCTATGTGCATCAGGGCACGATCCTCGACTGCGCCGAGAAGGATTGGGACTTCTCCTTCGACCTCAATGTCAAATCCATGTACCGCATGATCCGCGCCTTCTTGCCCGCCATGCTGGAGAAGGGCGGCGGATCGATCGTCAATGTCGCCTCCGTCGCTTCTAGCGTGAAGGGCGTGGCGAACCGCTTCGTCTATAGCGCCAGCAAGGCTGCCGTCATCGGCCTCACCAAGGCCGTCGCGGCGGATTTCGTCGCCAAGGGCATCCGCTGCAATGCCATCTGCCCCGGCACCGTGCAGAGCCCCTCCCTCGACGAACGGATGGCAGCACTGGGCGGCGACCCCGCCGAGGTGCGCCGCGCTTTCGCCCAGCGCCAGCCCATGGGCCGCATCGCCGAGCCGGCGGAGATCGCGCATCTCGCGGTATATCTGGCATCGGACGAAGCGAGCTTCACCACCGGTGCAATTCACGTCATCGATGGCGGCTGGACGAGCTAGCGCCCCATCTCTGTCCCGTCTCCCTCGCCTGGGTCGCGTCCGCCCTCCCACGCTTCGAAGCGGGGAAGCAGGCGCGGCGCGTTATGCCTTGCCATCAGGAACTAGTATATTAGTATCTGAGCTCGAAGAGAGCCGCAGAGACAAACCCCATGATCACGATCACTGGCTGCCGCGCCCGCGACATCCGCTTTCCCACCTCGCGCCAGGCGGACGGCTCGGATGCCATGAATCCCGATCCCGACTATTCCGCGGCCTATGTGGTGCTGACGACCGACCAGGGGGGGCCGGAGGGTCACGGCCTCACCTTCACCTTGGGTCGCGGCAATGAGCTCTGCGTCGCGGCGATCGAGGCCCTGGCCCCGCTCGTCGTCGGCCGGAAACTTTCCGACATCACCGGCGCCATGGGCGAATTCTGGCGCGAGCTCGTCTCCGCCAGCCAGCTGCGCTGGGTCGGGCCGGAGAAGGGGGTCATCCACTTGGCGACCGCCGCCCTCGTCAATGCGCTCTGGGATCTCTGGGCCAAGCGTGAGGGCAAGCCGGTCTGGCGTCTGGTCGCCGGAATGACGCCGGAGCAATTCGTCGGCCTCATCGATTTCCGTTATCTGAGCGACGCCCTGACTCCGGAAGAGGCGCTGGCGATCCTGAAGGCCAATGAGCCGGGCAAGGCGCGACGCATCGCGGAGCTGGAAGCGAAGGGCTTTCCCGCCTACACCACCTCCGCCGGCTGGCTGGGCTATTCCGACGACAAGCTCCGCCGCCTCTGTCGCGAGGCGGTGGCCGATGGCATGGATCATCTCAAGATCAAGGTCGGCCGCGACCTCGAGGATGACAAGCGGCGCTGCGCCATCCTGCGGGAGGAGATCGGCCCCGACC
>DATHQQ010000486.1:0-2294 GCA_035482595.1 Verrucomicrobiia bacterium | reverse complement strand
CCCAGGCCTATATCGCCTGGCTCAACGCCAAGCTCAGGGCCGAGAATCCCGGAGCGCTTTCCGCCGGCGGGCCCTACCGTCTGCCCACGGAGGCGGAGTGGGAATATGCGGCCCGGGCGGGCACGACGACCTCGCGCTGGTGGGGCGACCTCATCGGCAGCGGCAATGCCAATTGCAACGGCTGCGGCAGCCGCTGGGACGGGCTGCTGATCGCGCCTGTCGGCAGCTTCGGCCCCAATGGCTTCGGCCTCTACGACATGCTGGGCAATGTCTGGCAATGGACCGACGATTGCTGGAACGAGAGCTATGTCGGCGCGCCCGGCGACGGAAGGGCCTGGAAGCATGGCGACTGCACGCGGCGCGTGCTGCGCGGCGGTTCCTGGAGCAATGTGCCGGAGTTCCTGCGCTCCGCCGCGCGCATCAAGGCCGATGCCGCGGGGCGGGACTTCGACTACTCCAACTACGCGGGGTTTCGCGTCGCGCGGTCGTTGGAGTAGATATTTTGCTCTCTTGTCGTCATTCCGGCGGAAAGCCGGATTCCAGGGGCCACATGCGCGGGACTTTGCCGCTCACCCCTGGACCCCGGCTTTCGCCGGGGTGACGGCGGAGAAAGATAGCGCCCCTCACTGCAGCACTTCCTTCGGGCTGAAGGTGAGCACGATGTCCTTGACCTCGGCGTAGTGCCCCGGCGGCATGGTGAGCGGGGAGGACAGGAGGGCGGCACCGCGGAGGCTGATGGCCGCGGCGCGATAGGCGGCGTTGGAGCTGAAGCTCATATTGTCGAGGATATTGGCCTCTGTGACGCGCCCGTCGGCGGTCAGCAGCAGATGGATCGAGACCGTGAACTCGCCGCTGCCGATGGCGGCGCGATCCAGATACCAGTGCCGCGCGATCTGGACGCGGATGAAATCCTTGGCGCTGTACATGGCCATCGGCCCCAGGGCGGCATCGCTGTTGCCCGCTGTCACATTGGAGGCGCCGGTGCCGTCCTGCTGCTGCGGGCTCGGCGGGCTGCGCGCCTGGAGCTGCTGCTGCAGGGTCAGGGATTGGAGGGTCGCGGCCAGATCCTCGACCGGGGGCGGAGGCTTCTTCGACTTGACCACTGCCGGCGGCGGGGCCGGCTTCAGCCGGGGAATGATCTTTGGCGGCTCGGGCGTGCCCTGAAGGGAGAGGCTCGCCAGAGGGTCGAGGGGACCCGCGGCCGGCCGGGTGGACTTGACCGGCGGTGCCGGCGGCGGAGTCAGCGGCATCGGCACGGGGTTCGGCGGTGTCAGCTTCGAGACCTCCGGCGCCTTCTCCTGGGGCACCGCCGCGGTCTGGCTATGGGCCGGCGACATGGTCTTATCGCCGAGTTCCACCAGATCGACGGGTACCAGCAGCGGCGGCTCGGGCGGCGGCGTTATCAGGCTCGGGAGGCCCAGGAGAATCAGCATCGCCACGAGGAGATGCAGGCTGAGCGAACCGAACAGCCCCCCGGGCGACAGCGCCCCGCCGGGCTCGCCGATGCCGCCCAGCCGCCGCTTCTCCCGCGTCCAGGCCCGCCGCTCTGCCGCCACGCTCATGGTGGCTAATATGGGCGGAGGCGGGGAAGGAATGAAAATGAATCCGCCTCAATCCCCCTCGCCCCACTCCTCTATTCCCCTCGCCCCCGGAACGGGGGAGAGGGTCAGGGTGAGGGGGTGCTTGATGCAGGGCGAGATTGATCCGAGGTCATGCGCGGTTGATAGACCCCCTCACCCCGTCCCTCTCCCCCCTATCGGGGGGCGAGGGGGCAAAAGGAGGCGGGGGCGAGGGGAAAGAGACGAGGGGCGAAGGGACAAAAGGGAAAGGGCGAAGGAAAGATCTCTCCCCTACTTCACCACGACCTTTCCCGTCATGTAGGGATGCACCGTGCAGAGATAGCTGTAGATCCCGGGCTTGGTGAAGGTGACCGAGAATTTGTCGTCGGTGTCCAGGCCGCCGGATCTGAAGGCGCGGGGATCGCCGGCGGCGACGACCGTATGGGGCGTCTCATCATGGTTGATCCAGGTGACGGTCGTGCCCGCCGGCACGGTGAGGTCGCCGGGGGAGAAGCTGTAATTGTCGATCTGCACCTCCCGTGTCTCGGCGGCATTCACGCTGCCGCCGAGATGAAAGAGCAGGCCGGCGCCGATCGCCGCGACAATGAGGGCGATCGGCGCGATGCGTCGTTTGAGCCGAGGCATGGCGGGCTCAGGCGGAGAGCGGCGTGTCGACGATCGCGAGGGGCTGCTGGCCCTCGACATAGGTCACATCGCGAATGCCCAGCACGCTGC
>DATHQQ010000485.1:0-2168 GCA_035482595.1 Verrucomicrobiia bacterium | reverse complement strand
GGGTGATATTGTCCAGGATATGCGCCACCGCCGTGGGCGGCCAGGTGAGGCTGGCGACATGGGGCGTGAGCGTCACCTGCGGATGGCGCCAGAAGGGATGGAAGGCGGGCAGCGGCTCCTCGGCGGTCACATCCAAGGTCGCATGAGCGATATGACCTGACTCGAGCGCGGCGAGCAGATCGGTCTCCACCACATGGCCGCCGCGGGCGGCATTGATGAGGAAGGCGCCGCGGGGCAGCTCCGCCAGGCTCCGCGCATTCAGGATGCCCTGGGTCGCGGTCGTGAGGGGCAGCAGGCAGACCACGATGTCGCTGCGGCGGAGCAGCGGGGCGAGGCCTTCATTGCCCGAGAATGATTCGACGCCGGCAATCGTCTTCGCCCGGCGGCTCCAGCCGGCCACCTGGAAGCCCAAGCCCGCGAGCTTGATCGCCGCGTCGCTCCCGAGCACGCCGAGGCCGAGGATGCCTACCCGCCGCTCGCCGGCCGGCGGGTTCTCGAGCTCGGCCCATTGGGCGCGCCGCTGCAGCGCCTCGAACTCCGGCATGCGGCGGTGATAGCGCAGCACATGCAGCAGCACATATTCGGTCATGCCGGCGGTGAGCGAGGGATCGACCATGCGTACGATGGGCACGCCCTTCGGCAGATCGGGGTCGCGCAGCAGCTTCTCGACGCCGGCGCCCAGGGAGAAGATGGCCTTGAGGCGCGGATAAGCGAGCAGCGAGCCCGGCACATGATGCCAAGCCAGCACGTAATCGATCTCCTCTACCGGCCCGCTCTCCGGCCAGGCCCGGACATCGAGATCCGGATCGAGGACGCGGAAGGCGCTGCGCCAGGAATCGGGCGCGCTCCAGCTGCTGCAAAAGAGCAGGGCCATGGATCAGCTCCTCACGACATCGGGCTCGGCGACCTCGAGCGAGAAGGCGGCGCTCAGAAGTGCCCGGGTATAGGGCTGGGCCGGATGCGCGAAGACGGCATCGGCCGGGCCCTGCTCGACGACATGGCCGTCCTTCATCACCAACACCTCATCGGCCAGCGCGCGGATCACCCGCAGATCATGGCTGATGAAGATATAGGAGAGGCGGTGGCGCTGCTGCAGATCGCGCAGCAGATCGACGATCTGGGCCTGCACGGACATGTCCAGCGCGGAGGTCGGCTCGTCCAGGACGATGAGCCGGGGCTTCAGGATCAGGCGCGGGCGATGGAGATCCGCTGGCGCTGGCCGCCGGAGAATTCATGAGGATAGCGGAAGCGGCTGGCGGGATCGAGGCCGACCTCCGTCAGCGCCTCGCTCACCAGCCTGTCGCGCTCGGCGGGGTCACGGCCCAGCCCATGCACCTCCAGCCCTTCGCTGACGATCTCTTCGATCGACATGCGGGGGCTGAGGGAGCCGAAGGGATCCTGGAAGACGATCTGCATCTGGCGCCGAAGCGGGCGGAGCGCAGAGCCGCCCAGGCCGTCGATCGTCTGGCCGGCGAAGCGGATCTCGCCTTCGCTGGCGACCAGCCGCAAGAAGGCCAGACCCAGCGTCGTCTTGCCCGAGCCGCTCTCCCCGACCACGCCCAGGGTATGTCCCTCGCGGAGCTGGAAGGTGACGCCGTCCACCGCCTTCACATGGTCGCTCACCCGCCGCAGCACCCCGGTCTTGATCGGGAACCAGACCTTGAGCGCCTCGACTTCGGCGAGAACCGGCGCGTCGGATGGTGCGGGAAGGGGCCGGCCGCGGGGTTCGGCGGCCAGCAGGTGCTGGGTATAGGGATGCTGCGGCCGCTCGAAGATTGCGGCCACCGGACCCTGCTCGACGATATGGCCCTCGGTCATCACCGCGACCCGATCGGCGACCTTGCGCACGATATGCAGGTCATGGGTGATCAGCAGCAGCGCCATGCCCAGACGCGACTGCAGATCCTTGAGCAAAGCCAGGATCTGGGCCTGGATGGTGACATCCAGCGCCGTCGTCGGCTCGTCGGCGATCAGCATGTCGGGCTCGTTGGCGAGCGCCATGGCGATCATCACCCGCTGGCGCTGGCCGCCGGAGAGCTCATGGGGAAATGCGGCGAGACGCTTCTCCGCCTCGGGCAGGCCGACGAGATGCAGAAGCTCCACGATCCGCCGGCGCCGCTGCGGCTCCGGCATATGCTTGTGCAAAGCCAGGGTCTCGCCGATCTGGC
>DATHQQ010000484.1:0-6090 GCA_035482595.1 Verrucomicrobiia bacterium | reverse complement strand
TCTTCAGCTGCCCCTCGAAATCGGTCGTGGTGACCGTCATCGTGTTGGGCACCGTGGGGCCGAAGCGGTGGTAGAGGAGGATGGAGACCTTGGTCGGCGCCACGACCTCCGCCCCGCGCGCCCCTGGAGTGGTGAGGTCCGGGAGGACAGCGGTGAGGATCGTCAAGGCCGCCATCGCGACCAACAACCGGCGACGGCTCCGAAGCATCACCCCCTCGCCGGTCGACGGCAACAATCCTTCCGCCATTCCCAATCTACCCTTTGCCCACGGTCCCGCCGGCGAATCGCGAATCATGGACCGCCCACACAATATAAAGCGCCCTGTCCCAAATCGCACGATGAAGTCCAATGCAGCGTGCAGAAAACCCCCGCTATCGCTCGGATGCGTGATAGGGAAATCGTCGAAGAGCGAAAGAGTTGCTTCGGAAATGTGGCACTTCGGTTAACTTGACCGGCTGTTGGCCGTCGCCGATCTTGCTTTCCCGCGCGTCACAGGCAAGAGGCAGGGGACCGATCGCGACTGTAGCCGGCGCTCCTGGCCGAGGATATCCGGGCCTTCCTCCGCCGCCTGCGCCACGCCTGAGGAGAGCGACCATGTCCGCTGACGGCCTGATCAGCCTTGCCAGCAACCACCCCGTCAGGGAGACGATGGACCGGCTCGAGGCCATGCTGCGCGAGAAAGGCATTACAATCTTCGCCCGCATCGATCATGCGGCCGGCGCGGCGGCAGTCGACATGCCGCTCCGGCCGACGGAGCTCGTCATCTTCGGCAATCCGAGGGCGGGCACCCCGCTCATGCAGGCCCGGCAGAGCATCGGCATCGACCTGCCGCTGAAGATGCTGGGGTGGCAGGATGCGGCCGGCAAGGTCTGGCTCGTCTACAACGATCCTGCCTGGCTCGCGCGGCGGCATGGGCTGGGCGGTGAAGCGGAGGCGGCGGTCGCGGGCCTGGCGAAGGCGCTGGCGATGCTGGCCGCCGGCGCTGTAGCATGACGCCATAGCGCCACTGCGGCGAGGCGGGCATGGCCACGTCAACCCAACCTTCGTCCCCCGCCTTCCGGGTCGATGATCGCGTCCGGATCCGGGACCGCACCCCCGTCGGCGATTACCGAACGCCCATGTAGCAGCGCGCCAACGACATCGGCGGGCTGGAGAGCGGCCCCATCCCCATGGTCGATCACGAGCTGCTGCCCTGGGAGAAGCGCTGCTATGCGCTGCTCGACATCCTCGACATCCATAAGATCGTCAATACCGAGGAGAAGCGCCGGGGTGTGGAGGATCTGGGATCGGAGATGATCGACAAACTCACCTATTACGAGCGCTGGATCGTCTCGGCGATCAATGTCCTGCTGGAGAAGCGCGTGTTGACACCCGATCAGCTCGCAAGGAAGACGGCTGAGGTGCAGGCGCGGTTCAAGGACGGCGGGTAGGGCGCTCACCCTCTATCGTCATTCCCGCTTTCGCGGGGATGACGAAAGAAAAACGCCGCCGCCGAAACTCATGCGAGGAGTTTCGGCGGGGCGTAGCGTCTTTCGGTTGGTTAGGCGGCCATATCGAAGAGCAAGACCTCGGCTTTGGAGCGGGCGCTGAGGGAGAGCAGCGATTCCGCCGAGACAGCCGCACCGTCCCCCGGCTCCAGCGCGGTGCCGTTGAGATCCACGCTGCCGTCGATGACCTGGAGCCAGGCCACCCGGCCGTCCTTCAGCGCATGGGTCACCTTGTCGCCGGCGGCAAGACGGCCGGCGCGAAGATCAACATCCTGATGCAGAATGAGCGACCCCTCGCGGCCTTCCGGGCTCGCCACCAGATGCAGTTGGCCCGTCTTCTCCAGCGGGAAGGCCTTCTGCTCATAGCTGGGCTTCAGGCCCTTCTTTGCCGGCATGACCCAGATCTGCAGGAAGTGCACCGGCTCCTGGCGCGAGGCATTGAACTCGCTGTGCCGAATCCCGGTACCCGCGCTCATACGCTGGACATCGCCCGGCCGGATGATGGAGCCGGTGCCGATGGAATCCTTATGCTCCAGAGCGCCTTCGAGCACATAGGAGATGATCTCCATATCCTGATGGCCATGGGTGTCGAAGCCGGCGCCCGGCTTCACCCGATCCTCATTGATGACCCGCAGCGGGCCGAAGCCCATATGGGACGGGTCGTAATAGCTGCCGAAGGAGAAGCTGTGCTTGCTGTCGAGCCAGCCGAAATTCGCCCGGCCTCTCTCATTGGCACCCCGTTTCGTGATCATTCCAACATCCTCCATGCGGGGCAGAGTGCCCCGATACTCGTTCCGTCCCGCCTTAGATGGCGAGTTGCCCCTAGGATCATAATATGGCATCCGTGAACATGACTGTTGCATAGAATAGGACAATAGAGATGACAGGACGGCTCGAGGATATGGCTCTCTTTGCCCGCATCGTGGAGCGCGGCAACCTCAGCGGTGCGGCCCGCGATCTGGGCCTGTCGAAATCCCTGGTCAGCCGCCGCCTCGGCCAGCTCGAGGATCGGCTCGGTGCACGGCTGGTCAATCGCACGACCCGGCGCCTGGCGCTGACCGATATCGGCCGCGAGTTCAACGAGCGGGCCAAGCGCGTGCTGCTGGAGGCCGACGAGGCCGAGGCCTGCGCCCAGGAGGCAAGCGGCGAGCTCCGCGGCCGTCTGCGGATCGCCGCCCCCGTCTCCTTCGGCTATCTGCATCTGGCGTCCGCTCTGGCGGCGTTCCTGGTCGAACATCCCAAGGTGGAGGTGGAGCTCGAGCTCAACGACCGCTTCATCGATCTGGTGGGCGAGGGCTATGACCTCGGCATCCGCAGCGGACAGCTCGAGGATTCGAGCCTGGTCGTCCGCCCCATCGCCGCGTCGCGGATTCTGCTGGCGGCCGCGCCCGCCTACCTCACCAAGCATGGCGCGCCGGAGGGCCCCAACGATCTCACCCGTCACGTCTGCCTCGTCTATGGCAATCAGCCGGCGGCACGGGTCTGGCGGTTCCGGGTCAAGGACAAGTGGATCACGCCCGCGATCCGTCCGCAGCTCGTCGCCAATAACGGCGATGTCCTCTGCCGTGCGGCGATCGAGGGGCTGGGCATCGTCGCCTTGCCCAGCTTCATCCTCGGCCCGGCCATCGCCGCCGTCAGCCTCCGACCACTGCTGCCCGGTTTCCCCATGCCCGAGCAGCCGATCCAGGCGATCTATCCCGCCGGCAGGCCGGTGCCGCAGCGGCTGCGCGCCTTCGTCGACTTCATGGCGGGCTATTTCACCCGGCACCCCGATTGGGAAGCGAAGCCATCCCGGCGATAGACGGGGGAGATGCCATGCGGGTTCTGCCCTCGCCGGATTTCTTGCCGCCGGCGACCACCTCGGCGACGAAATCGATGAAGGCCTTCACCTTGGCCGCCGGCAGATGACGCGAGGGGTAGAGCGCGTAGAGCGGGAAGGTCTCGCCCGGCCAAGCCGGGAAGAGCTCGATCAACCGTCCCTGGTCGAGCAGTTCCTGGACGCCGATCGCCTTGATCCGCGCGATGCCGACACCGGCAAGGCAGGCTCCCAGCAGGGTACCGGCCTCCGTGACCAGGAGGCGCCCCGATGTCTTGACGGGGACGATCTTGCCGCCGCGGCGGAACTCCCACTCCACGGGCTGCCCCGTCTGTGAATTGCGGACCTGGATGCAGGCGTGACCCGTGAGCTCGGCGGGTGTCGCCGGCCGGCCGTGTTTCTCGATATAGGCGGGTGCTGCGACCGTGACGGTGCGGGTCTCCAGCAGCTTGCGCATGACGAGTGAAGAGGCCGGCGGCTCGCCGAAGCGAAGCGCAACATCGAAGCCTTCTGCCACGAGGTCGCCCAGCTGCTCGCGTGCGACCAGGTCGAGGGAGATCTCGGGATAGCGCTCGAGGAAGCGGCCGAGATGGGGCGCCAGCATGAACCTGGAAAAGAACGCGTCCACATTTACGCGCAGGCGCCCGCGGACGACCGACGCGGCGCCGGCCGTTACGGTGACGGCATCCTCGATCCCGATGAGCAAGGGGCCGACCTCGGCGTAGAAGCGCCGGCCCTCGTCCGTGAGGCTGACCGAGCGCGTGGTCCGGTCCAGCAGCCGCACGCCGACGCGCGCCTCGAGTCGGGCGATGGCGCGGCTGACGCCCGAGGGCGACAGCCCCAAGGCGTCGGCCGCCCGCGCGAAACTGCCGCCTTCGATGATGGCAGCCAGCACGCCGATATTGCCGACCAGACGTCCGTCCAATGACCTGTCCTATAGGTGACGTAATGTCATGAATGATGTGTCATAAGCGCAGTTAAATCAATGATCGTGCCGACCTATGTATCGTTCGCGTCCCAGAGGCACCGCCCCTACAAGGAGATTGATCATGTATGCCATCACCGGAATCACGGGCCAGGTCGGGAGTGCCGTCGCGCGCAGCCTGCTGGCGGCCAAGCGTCCCGTTCGTGGGGTGTTGCGCGACGCCCGGAAGGCAGAGGCCTGGTCCGCGCTGGGTTGCGAGATCGCCCTTGCGGCGATCGACGATGCCGCGGCGCTCGCGACCGCCTTCCGGGGCGTGGAGGGAGTCTTCGTGCTGCTGCCGTCGAGCTTCGATCCCGCGCCCGGCTTCCCCGAGGTGCGGCGGATCGTGGCTGCCGTCCGGTCCGCCCTCGAGGCGGCGCGCCCCGCCAAGGTCGTCTGCCTCTCGACCATCGGCGCCCAGGCGGCCCAGCCAAACCTGCTCAACCAGCTCGGCATCATGGAGCAGATGCTCGCGAGCTTGCCCATGCCGGTCGTCTTCCTGCGGGCGGCCTGGTTCATGGAGAATGCGGCCTGGGACGTGACTCCGGCGCGCGAGACCGGTGTCGTCCCGAGCTTCCTGCAACCCCTGGACAAGCCGCTCCCGATGGTGGCGACAGCGGACATCGGCCGTCTGGCGGCGACGCTGCTTCAGGAAAGCTGGAGCGGCCGGCGGATCGTCGAGCTGGAAGGGCCGCGCCGCGTCACGCCGAACGACATCGCCCGCGGCTTCTCCGGGATCCTGGGAAGACCTGTGCGCATGGAAGCGGTCCCGCGCGAGACCTGGGGCGCCTTGTTCACCGCCCAGGGCATGAAGGACCCGATACCGCGCATCCAGATGCTGGACGGATTCAACGAGGGCTGGATCGAATTCGAAGGCGGCGAGGCCGGATCTATCAAGGGCGAGACGCGGCTAGAGACGGTGCTGAGGGACCTTGTGGGCTGACCCTCATGGGCGGCGTCGGGCGAGATTTCAGCCTTCGTTCAGCGGCTTTTCGACCTGGATCGCGATCGAGGTCGTCCGCGATCGCGATCCCGGCCGTATCCTCAGCTCCTTAGGCTGCGTTCGGCTCGCCAGAAAACCTCCATTGACGCTAGTCTGAAGGGGTGTCGGTCATAGCCGTGAGGATCTCAGCGATGGCAACGCGCCGCGCATTTCTGAAGGCCGCCGCTTTCGGGACGGCCTATCTTTTCGCCAGCCGGGCGCATGCCGCCGATCCGATGAGCACCATCCAGTCGCGGATGGACGATTATTGCGCCCGAACCCTGGCGGATTCCGGCGCGAATGTCGCGATCGTCCTGGGCCTCGTGGCCCCGGAGATCGGCGGCGGCGTCGGTCAGATGATCTTCGCCGGCGGCTCCGCCCTCACCAATCCTTTTGGCGAACCGCTGCCTTTGGACGAGCGCACGCCTTTCGAGATTGGCTCGATCTCCAAGGTCTTCAGCCAGGGCATCTACTACATGCTGCACGGCCCCTATTCGGGCACGCTGGGCAGCCATATGCCGGAGATGGGCATGTCGCCGGCCGTGGCCGGGCTGACCCTCGTGAATCTCGCCATCTATCAGCCCGGGCTCGCCCAGGATAACCAGGGCGGGGTCTACCCGCGCTGGGTGCTGGAAAATCTGGAAACGCTCTTTCGTTTCCTCAGCGACTACAACCCGCCCTATCAACAAGGGACCTGCTATGCCTATTCCAATCTGGGCTGGTCGCTGCTGGCCATGGCGGCCCTCGGCCTCGACAGCCGCGAGCCTGGCATGCTCCCCGGCCTCTATGCCCAGCAGCTTGCCGCTTTCTGCAGCCGTTTTTCCGCCAATGAGACCCGCCT
>DATHQQ010000483.1:0-4435 GCA_035482595.1 Verrucomicrobiia bacterium | reverse complement strand
CGTCATCGGCCACCAGCAGGCTGCCGGTGGAGCTGCCCATGAAGATCTTGACCCCGCAGCAGCCCGGCAGAAGCTCCAGCTCCCCCAGCTGCTCGGCGTTCTCGTCCGCCGCCCCGATGAAGAAGGCCATGTCGCACCAGGCCCGCCCCTTGGCCCGCGCCAGCTTGTCCGCGAGATCGCCGGCGTTCAGCGTATTGGGGTTGGTGTTCGGCATCTCGAAGACCGCCGTCACCCCGCCCAGCGCCGCGCCTGCCGTCCCGGTGCCGTAATCCTCCTTATGGGTCAGCCCGGGCTCGCGGAAATGCACCTGGGTATCAATCACCCCCGGCAAGGCATGCAGGCCCCTGGCGTCGAACTCCGCCGCGGACGACCCCTCCACCTGTCCGATGGCGGTGATGCGCCCCCCGGTGATGGCGATATCCGCCGGCCCGATGCCATTGGGGGTGGCGGCCACGGCGCCGCGCAGGATCAGGTCGAATGTCTGGCTCAAGGGACGGTCCTTTGCTTCGGCTTGGGACCTAGCTGTAGCCGCAGCCGGGGGCGGCGGCAAGCCGCAGCCGTGACGGCCCCGGCGCGTTCCGGTACTATCCCGCCACCATGATAGATGCCGATATCGAACTGCTCCGCCGCAAGCTCGAGGAGCTCCGCCTGGAACACCGCGACCTCGACGACGTCATTGCCCGCCTGGCGGAAACGGCGCCCATGAGCCAGGTCCAGCTTCAGCGCCTGAAGAAGCGCAAGCTCATGCTGAAGGACCAGATCACCTTGCTGGAAAGCAAGCTCCTCCCCGACATTATTGCCTAGGAGGCCTACTCCGCCGCCGCCTTCCCGAGCCCCAGCGCCTGCACCATATGCCGGCGCTGCTGCTCGAACTCCTGGCGATAGGCCCCCTTCGGCTGCTCGTAGAAGCCGCCGCGGGCCAGATGATAGATCCCGCCCTGCTTCAGATCGGCCAGGCCCTCGGCCATCTTCAGCGCCAGCAGATTGGGATTGACGATCGCCACCTCGGGCTTGCCCTTCTGCTGCATCAGGTAGCGCTGATAGCAGGCCGCCACGATGGTGCAGCCCATCACGATCACCTCGGCCCTTGTCTCCGCCAGCACCTGCTTGGCCACCTCGATCGTGTCCAGCGCCACTTGGTCGGGGTTCTTCACCATGTCCTTGACCCACCAGTTGATGCAGCGCACGCCACGGCAATTGCCCCCCAGCCCGTAGAGCCGGACCATGTCCTCGAGATAGGGCACCGCCTTGTGATGGTCGGTCATGATCGTATAGCTATGGCCGAAATACCCCGCCATCTGCATGGAGGCCTCCAGCGGCCCGATGACGGGAATATCCACCAGCTCGCGCGCCACGCGCACGCCGGGATCGTAGCAGCAGCCCACCACCACGGCATCGAAGCCGGCCGCCTCCGAGCGCATCACCTTTTCGAAGACCACCGTCTCCATCAGATGCTTGTTGTAGTAGTAGTCGATATTGGGCGGGCAGCCCTCCAGGCTGCTGACCACCACCTCGGTCCCCTGGCCCGCATAGGCCATCAAGGTCTCGGTGATGATGGCGTCATAGGCCGGCGTGCCGAAGGGATTGATGAACTCGATCCTGCGAGTCATGGGCCTCTCTCCTCTATGGGACGTGGCTACCAGCGCCCATGCGCTTCGCGATTCACGCGTAGCGCCGGACGATCCAGACGGAATTGGGCGAGATCGAAATCGGTGGCCTCACCGGCCAGGGACTGGGCGATCATCTTGCCCGAGAGCGGTCCCGCGAGATTGCCGAAGACATGGCCGGCGTTGATCACCAGCCCCTCGATGCCGGGCGCGGGATCGAGCACCGGCAGCGCGTCCGGCGTCTCGGGTAGCAGCCCGGCATAGACCCGCTCGATGGCGAGGTCGCGGATCGCCGGCAGATTCTCCGAGAGCACCGCCAAGGTGAGCGCGATGCCCGCCACCGTTGGCCGGTCGTCGAGCCCTGGAAAATCCATCGGGCAGCCCAGCCGGATGCGCCCGTCCTGGCGCTGGGCGGCGAGCTCGAGGAATTCGATGCCGGGAAACTGGCGCTCCATGGGATGCCAAGCACCCTCCTCGCTGTAATCGGGGAGGTCGCGGATATAAGCATATTGCTTCACGGCCGTCGGCCCGTAGAGCAGCGGCTCGAAGCGGAAGGGTGCCGGCTCCGTCTCCACCACCTGGAGGCGCATGGCCGAGATCGGCAGGTTCATGCCCAGCGGGGCCAGGAGCTTCGGCGACCAGGCCCCGGCGGCCAGCACCACCTTGCCGGCGGGGATCGTCTCCCCCGCGGCGGTGACCACCCCGACGCAGCGCCCGCCTTCGATGGCGAGCTTCTCGATCGGGCAGGCGCTGCGGAGCTCCGCGCCCTTGCGCTTCGCCGCGGCTACCAAAGCATCCACGAGCTTCGCCGTGTTCTGATGCGCATCGAGCGGATTCCAGCTCGCCCCCAGCACCCTCTCCGACAGGATCGGGCAATGCTCGCGGGCTTGGCGTGCGTCGATCAGCTCCATGGGCAGGCCGGCGGCGCGCCGCTCGGCGACGAAGCTCCGGAACAGCGGCGCCTGGCGTTCGTCGATGAAATAGATCATCCCGCCCGAGGCCCGCATCTCGAAATCGTCCAGCTCCTCGCGGAGCCTATCGGCCAGCCGCCGCCCCGCGAGGCCGAGCTCCATCTGGATTCCGGCCTTGCGGGTATGCAGCCATTGGAATCCCGGATTGCGCCCGGAGGCGCCCCAGGCCGGCGCCTCGCCTTCGATCAGCAGGACCCGGAAGCCCTTCTCGGCCAGGAAATAGGCCGTGCCCGCGCCGACGATTCCGGCCCCCAGCACGATGACGTCATGCGCCCTCCCGTTCGCCTTGCTCACTTCGGCGCTCCCTCGAACCAGCTCTTCAGGTGGAATTCGCTGCGGGTATCGATGCAGAGCCGCTTCCAGGAGAGATATTCCTCGACCCCGGCCATGCCGAGCTCGCGGCCGAGGCCGGAATGATGCCGCCCGCCGAAGGAGGTCTCGACATGGCGGATGTAATGGGTGTTGATCCAGACATCCGCCACATCCAGCCGCCGCGCCAATCCGAGCGCCCGGTTGATGTCCTGGGACCAGACCGAGCCGCCCAGCCCATAGGGCGTGTTGTTGGCGATGGCGAGGGCCTGCTTCTCATCCTCGAAGGGATGGATGAGGAGCACCGGCCCGAAGACCTCCTCCCGCGCCACGCGGCCGTCCACCGGCGCGCCGATCAGCACCGTGGGCGGCAGGAAGAGCGAGGTCTCGTCCTTCGGGATGCCGCCAATCGCGGCCTTGGCCCCTTCGGCGAGGCCGAGGCGGATATAGGAGACCGCCTTGTCATATTGCTTGCGCGAGGCCATGGGCCCCACCAGCATCTTCGGGTCGAGCGGATCGCCCATGGGCAGGCGCTTCGAGCGCTCGACCACCCCTTCCACCACCTTGTCATGCAGGCGCTTGTCGACCACCAGCCGCGTGCAGGCGGTGCAGGATTGCCCGCCATACATGAAGGCGCCATAGGTCACGGCATCGAGGCAGCGCTCGAGATCGGCATCGCTGCAGATGATAGCGGGGAATTTGCCGCCGCATTCCAGCGAGACCTTCGCCAGGCGCTTGGCCGCCCGCTCCATGATCCGCATCCCCGTCGCCGTGCTGCCGGTGAAGGAGATCTTGTCGACGCCGGGATGATCCACCAGCGCATCGCCCGTCGGCTGCCCCGGCCCGCTCAGGAGATTCACCACCCCGGCCGGGAATGCGCCGCTGTCGTTCACCGCCTCGATCAGCGCGGCCGTGGAGGCGGGCGTGACCTCGGAGGATTTGACGATGGTCGTGCAGCCCGCCGCCAGCGCGGCCCCCAGCTTGCGCACCGCCAGATCCACCGGATCGTTCCAAGGAATGATGAGCGCCGCCACGCCGGCCGGCTCCGGCAGCACCATGTCCCAGAGCTCCGGCGCCGTCGATCCCGTCACATGGCCTTCGAGGAAACGCGCCGCACCGGCGAAATAGCGCAGCTTGTCCACGGCGCCCTCGACCTCGCGCGCCATGTTCACCCTTATGGGCTTGCCCATCTCGCGGGCGATCAGCTCGCTGATGAGCCGCGAGCGCTCTTCCAGAATGTCGGCGAGCTTCAGCAAGGCCGCGGCCCGCACCGACCCCTTGGTCCAGCGCCAGCCGCCCTCGTCGAAGGCGCGCCGCGCCGCCGCCACCGCACTCGCCGCCTCCGCCGCACCGCTCACCGGCGCCCGGGACAGCTTCTCGCCCGTCGCCGGATTGAAGCTCTCGAAGCTGGCCCCGCTGCCGGCGACCCATTTCCCGTCGATGTAGTTCTTGACCTCGATCACGCGGCGGCTCCCTCGGAATCACGGATGGCGCCGGCCAGGATGTCGATGCCGGCATGGAGATCGGCCTCCGGGATCACCAGGGCCG
>DATHQQ010000482.1:0-3110 GCA_035482595.1 Verrucomicrobiia bacterium | reverse complement strand
CACGATTTGTCGGTGGTGCGCCAGATCGCCCATCGCGTGATGGTGCTGTATCTCGGCCGCGTCGTCGAACTCGCCGACCGCGACACGATCTACCGCGATCCGCGCCATCCCTATACCAGGGCGCTGATCTCGGCGGTGCCGATCCCCGATCCCGATCTGAAGCAGAAGCGCATCATCCTCGAGGGCAATCTACCCAGCGTGCGCAACATCCCGCCCGGCTGCCCTTTCGCCACCCGCTGCCCCCGCAAGATCGGCGCGATCTGCGACACCACGCCGCCGCCCGAGCGGCGGACGGCCACGGGCCATCGAATCGTCTGCCACATCCCGCTGGAGGAGCTGGTCCGCGTCGATCCGGTGATCAGCCGGGCGGCGGAGTAGGGCGAGCTCCCCGCTTCTTCTATTCCCTCCTGTCTTTTTTCTCCCTCGCCTCCCGTCCGGGGGGCGAGGGGAATAGGGAGAGCGGAGGGCGAGGTGGAATAAGAAAATCGAGCTTCCTAAACCCCCAGCGCCTCGGCCACGAGCTGGTGGAAGTGATGCACCGCATGCTCGCTGAGCTCACTGCGTTCGGGATCGACGATGAAGCGGCCCTGGCGATAGCCGCGCGAGGCGAGACCCCGCTGCACGGATTCGCAAATCCCGTTGTCCTCCACGCCGAGGATATTGCCGCTGTATTCGCGGGATCTCTCCTGCTGCGGCGTGCGCTTGCCGTCCGGGGAATAGGAGACGAAGACCTGCTCCGTCCGGGTCGGGCTCAGCGGATTCCACCAGAAGAGCGCGATGCCGGGGTCGCCCGGCATGATGTTGACCGTGGCCATGGGCCAGAGCCACCAGAAGCCGCTGTGCTGCACCGGCGCATCGGGATCGAAGTGGAAGGCCTTGTTCTGGGGCCGCACCTTGCGTCCGATATGGGAAGAATGGATGTCGTGGCAGACCGAGCGGTAGTTGTCGAGATCCACGAGATCGGCGAAAGCCGGATGGGCCGGGGCACAGTGATAGCATTCCAGATAGTTGTCGACGCCGACCTTCCAATTGGCCTCGATGACCTGGCTGCCGGACTCGACGCGCTTCATCTCGGCAAAGCCAGGGATATGGGTCTCCAGCTCGGCCAACAGATCGCCGGTCCGCGGCGCCAGCGGCTGGGCTTTCGGATCGAGATTGAAGAAGACCAGCGGGCCCAGGGTCTCGACCTTGACCGGGGTCAGGCAGAACTCCCGCGGCTCGAATCCTTCCAGCGCTTCCGCACCTCGGGCGCTGCGCAGCTCGCCCGTCAGATGATAGGACCAGGCATGGTAAGGGCAGGTGATGACCCTGGCCCGGCCGGTGCCGGAGAGCAGCTCATGGGCCCGATGGGCGCAGACATTGTAGAACCCGCGCAGCATCCCATCCTTACCGCGGCAGATGAAGACGTTCTGGTCGTGGATGGCGGTGGTGATGTAGCTGCCGGCCTCCGGCAGGTCGCTGACATGGCCGGCGAGATGCCAGTTGCGGAAGAAGATCGCCTCGCGCTCCCGCGCGAAAGCGTCGGCGGAGGTATAGAGATGGGAGGGCAAGGTGAGCGAACGTGCCGGATCGCGATCGAGCGGCCGGTCCGCAAGCAGGGCTTCCCTTCTGGCCATGGCTTCCTCCTGAGTGATATCGGACTCTACCAATCCCGGTGAGTCGGGAGAAGAGGCAGACGGGCCCTGGCGCCGCTTGCTTTTTTGCACTGCGGCGGGCCAAAGTCGCCTGCAAGAACCGCTCCGGGGGGCCAGAATGCCGCGCGATCCGCGTTACGATATCCTGTTCGAGCCGGTCAAGATCGGCCCCGTCACGGCGCGCAACCGCTTCTACCAGGTGCCCCATTGCAACGGGATGGGCTACGACATGCCGCTGGCGCTGGCGGCGATGCGCGGCATGAAGGCCGAGGGCGGCTGGGCCGTGGTCTGCACCGAGGAATGCGAGATCCATCCCTCCGGCGATGTCTCGCCCTATAAGGAGGCGCGGCTCTGGGACGACCATGACATCCCGGCTCTGGCGCATATGACCGAGGCGGTGCATCGCCATGGCTCCCTCGCCGGCTGCGAGCTGGTCCATAACGGGCCCTCCTGCGCCAATATCTACAGCCGCATGGCGCCCATCGGACCTTCGCATCAGCCGGTGAACAGTTACTTCCCCGCCCAGGCGCGAGCCATGGACAAGGAGGACATCCGCAACTATCGCCGCTGGCATCGCGAGGCGGCGATGCGGGCGAAGCGCGCCGGCTTCGATATCATCTATTGCTACGCCGGCCATGATCTCTCCTTACCCATGCACTTCCTGCAGCGCCGGCGCAACGACCGGCTGGACGAATATGGCGGCAGTCTGGAGAACCGGGCCCGGCTGCTGCGCGAGATCATCGAGGAGGCGAAGGAAGCCGTCGGCGATAGCTGCGCCATCGCCGTTCGCTTCGCCACCGACGAGCTTCTGGGCGAGGCGGGCATCAGCGCCGATGGGGAAGGGCGTGAGGTGGTGGAGATGCTGGCCGAGCTGCCCGATCTCTGGGACGTCAATGTGAGCCCCTGGTCGAACGATTCGACCACCTCGCGCTTCAAGGCCGAAGGCTCGCAGGAGCCCTTCACGGCCTTCGTCAAGCGCGTGACCTCCAAGCCCGTGGTGGGAGTAGGTCGCTTCACGTCGCCCGACAGCATGGTCGCCCAGATCCGCCGCGGCATCCTCGATTTCATCGGGGCCGCGCGGCCCTCCATCGCCGATCCCTTCCTGCCGAAGAAGATCGAGGAAGGCCGCCTCGAGGACATCCGTGAATGCATCGGCTGCAACATCTGCGTCAGCGGCGACTACACCATCACCCCGATCCGCTGCACCCAGAACCCCACCATGGGCGAGGAGTGGCGCAAGGGCTGGCATCCCGAGATCATTTCGGCGCGGGGCTCGGAAGATGCCGTGCTCATCGTCGGCGCCGGCCCGGCAGGGCTCGAATGCGCCCGGGCGCTGGGCCAGCGCGGCTATCGCGTGCATCTTGCCGAGGCAAGCGAGGAGCTGGGGGGAAGAGTGACGAAGGAGTCGCGGCTGCCCGGCCTGGCCGAATGGGGTCGGGTGCGCGACCACCGTCTGCAGCAGCTGGGCAAGATGAC
>DATHQQ010000481.1:0-3577 GCA_035482595.1 Verrucomicrobiia bacterium | reverse complement strand
ATCAGGATTGCGGCTCCTGGACCATGCTGAAGTCGACCCCCCTGGAGCGGCGCAAGGCGGCGTGGCTCTACGCCCAGTTCTGCGTCTGCAAATCGACGACGCTGAAGAAGACGATTGTCGGGCTGACTCCGATCCGCCAGTCGGACATCGTCAGCCAGGCGATGACCGATCTGGCACCCAAGCTGGGGGGCCTGGTCGAGTTCTACCGCAGCCCGGCGCGCGTCGCTTGGACGCCGACGGGAACCAACGTGCCTGACTATCCGAAGCTGGCCCAGCTCTGGTGGCCCAATGTGGCCGCCGCCGTAACGGGCGAGAAGACGCCGCAGGCGGCGATGGACAATCTGGCCAAGGAAATGGATCGCGTGATGGCCCGATTGGAGCGCGCTGGCATGGCCAATTGTGCGCCGAAGCTCAATCCCGAGAAGTCGGCCTCGGATTGGCTCAGCGACAAGGAGGCGCCTTGGGCTATGGTCGATGAGAAGCCCCAGGGCGAGACGGTGCCCTATGATCAGCTCCTCGCCGACTGGAAGGCCGGCAAGGTCCGTTAAGCGTTAAGGTGGTGATCTCGGGGGCGGCAGATCGCCGCCCCCGTCTTCTTTCCAGGCAAGCCGAATGAAGATCGTCTTTCGTTGCGATCCGGCCATCGTCGATCTGCTGCCGAAGCCGATGCCCGCCCGCGAGGGCCTGCCCGACTGGCTGAAATCCATGCCGCGCACGGCTTTCTCGGATTTTCACGGCCAGGATATCCGCACCGTGAAGCAATGCCCCCCCTTCATCGATGCCATGTCCACGGGCTTTCTGATCCCTCTGCCTTGCGATGTCATGGTGGAGGCCGGGCGCTTCAGCTGGGACTGGCCGCTACCGCCGCTGTCGCTCGCGGATCATCCGCGCTCGCCGCTCAGCTTTCATGTGCCCGCTCAGCTTGAGGGTTCGCCGCTCCATCAGGACGGCCGGCTGGCCATCAAGTTCAACAGCTTCTGGACCATCGAGCTGGAGGAGGGCTGGTCGCTGCTCGCCATGCATCCCGCCAATCGCCTCGATTTACCGTTCCGCCTCCTGACAGGTGTTGTCGACGCCGACCGGTTCAACGACATCGGAATCTTCTTTCCCGCGCTCTGGACCGATGCGGGATTCTCCGGCCTCCTGCCCAAAGGCATGCCGGTCGCCCATTGCATTCCGTTTCGGCGGGAGGAGATGGCGCTGGAATTCGCCGAGCTCTCCCGCGACAAGGCCGGGCGCTTTGCCGCCGTGACCCAAGAGATCCTGGGGACGCCCGGGGTCTACCGCCGCCGCTACCGCAGCAAGGGACCGCGCTAACCGGCCTCGCCGGTGAGGCTGCGGCGCAGCGCCTCGAAATCGAGCCACAGCTCGCCCGTGGCATCGGCCGTGAGGCTGTTGACGATGCGCGGAAAGCAGGTGGGATCCGCGGCCAAGGCGGCGGCATAGGCCGCGCGCGCCGAATCGAGCCGGCCTTGGCGCTGGCGCGCGATGCCGAGATTACAGGAAGCGGCGACCCAGCCGGGCTTCAGGCTCAGGGCGCGCTCGAAGCTGGCGGCAGCCGCCGCCGCATCGCCTTGCTCCAACAGGGCGTTGCCAAGGTTGAATTCGGCCTCGGCGAAATCGGGGTGAAGGCGAAGGGCTTCGCGGAAGGCAGCGGCAGCATCCGGCGCTGCTCCCGTCTTCAGCAAGGCGATACCGAGATTGAAATGCGCAGCCGCCAGTTTCGGCTCCAAAGTAACGGCCTGCCGAAATGCCGCAATGGCGCCGGTAAGATCACTTGCGGCCTGCAACGCATTGCCAAGGTTGTAATGCGCCTCGCCATAGCCCGGTCGGAGTTCGATCGCGCGGCGCATGGAGGTTGCGGCTTCCGCGTCCCTGCCTTCGCCCCGGAGCGCCACGCCGAGATTGAGATGGGCCTCGGCGAGAGTCCCGTCGATATCGATGGCATGCTGATAGGCAGCGATCGCCTCTGGGCTCTTGCCGGATTTCACATAAGCATTGCCGAGCTCCAGCCGGAGGAGGGCATCGGCCGGCGAGAGAGCTGCCGCGCGCTCGAGCGCGGCAGCCGCTTCCTCGCTTCGCCCCGCGCGCGTGAGCGCGCGGGCGAGATTGCGCTGGATCTCGCCGTCCTCGGGCTCGATCCGGGCTGCCCTATCGAGGAGCTCCGCCGCGGCCTCGGGACGTCCGGTCTGGAGCGCGAGAACAGCGAGCAAATGCAGGGCTTTGGCATGGCGCGGCTCGCGGCGAAGGATCTCGCCATAGGCCTTTTCGGCCGCAGCCAGATTCCCGCCCCGGTGCTGCTCATGGGCCTTGGCCAACAGCTGGTTCAGCTCGGCACGGTTCGCCACCGCCGTCACCCCAGCGCCTTCCCGACCCATGCCACCGCTTCCTCGATCGAGCCTGCCGTCTCCGCAGGAGGCAGGGTCGGCCGGCGCAGCAGCACGACGGGAAGGCCAAGCTCGCGTGCCGCGACGATCTTGCCGTGAGTGGCGGGGCCGCCGCTGTTCTTGGCGATGATGAGATCGATCCGATGCCCCCGCAGCAATTCGCGCTCTGCCTCGATCGCGAAGGGCCCGCGGCCCAGCAGGATTTCATAGGAGAGCAGGGGTAGGGGCTCGTCCGGCGCCGCCACCAGCCGCACCAGGAACCAGAGGTCACGGACCTCGGCGAAGGCCGCAAGCTCCTTGACCCCGATGGTGAGGAAGGCCCGGCGGCCCAGCGATGGAGCGGCCAGCGCCGCGGCGGCCAGGCTGTCGACCTCGATCCAGTGATCGCCTGCTTCGGCTTGCCAAGCCGTGCGTTCGAGCCGGACCAACGGCCGGCCCGTCGCTGCCGCCGCCACCACCGCATGGCGGCTGATGGCGGCGGCATAGGGATGGGTCGCGTCGATGGCCAGATCGATCTGCGCCGAGCGCAGATATTCCGCAAGCCCCTCGGCGCCGCCAAAGCCCCCGATGCGCAGCTCGCCGGCCGGCCGCAGAGGCGCCACGGTGCGCCCTGCGAGCGAGGTTATCACTGTCAACCCCTCTCGCGCGGCCAGGGCATCGGCCAGCTGCCGGGCTTCGCCGGTGCCCCCGAGAATCAAGAGACGCTTAGAATCCGGCACGGCCCACCACCTCTCCGCCGCGATCGATGACGATGACCTCGACCGCGACCTTGCCGTCGACCATGGCCAGGGCCTGCTCCCGCGCCTCGCCGGCGATGAGATCGCCCAGCCGCAGCGCCGCCGACTGCGCCATTCCCAGAATCTCGCCCGCCGTATTGGCGCTTCGTGCCGCCGCGGCGAGCCGCGGCTCGGCACCCAGGCGCAGAAGTGCTGCGGCGAGCTGCTCGCGATCCACCTCGCTGCGGCCGGAGTGGAGATCCATGGCCCCCCCGGCGAGCTTGGAGAGCTTGCCGAAGCCGCCGGCGATGGTGAGGCGCGCGATCGGATGACGGCGCAGATATTTCAGCGTGCCGCCGGCGAAATCCCCCATGTCGATCAGGGCGTGGTCCGGCAGGCCATAGAGGCGCTGAACGGCCGCTTCGGAGGTAGAGCCGGTGCAGGCCGCGGCGTGCTCGACGCCATTGGCGCGGC
>DATHQQ010000480.1:0-6482 GCA_035482595.1 Verrucomicrobiia bacterium | reverse complement strand
GGGGCGTCAGACGTCGCATCTCTTGGTGGTAGCGCAATAGCATATCGACCCTGGCTGATCGGGACAGGCCAGCCGGCCGAAAGGGAGTAGCATGGACGCCGCGATCATCGAAGGGGCCGACCGGCTCGCGCGGAGCTGGCGCGGCCAGGAGCCCGGGGATATCCGGATCGGCAGCGAGGCGCATAAGCGCCTCTATTGCCGCATGCTTCTGGACACCTTCAATCCCTATAAGCCCGCGATCATCGACTGGCCCCAGCTGACGCCCGACGCCCGCGACCGGCTGGTAAGCCTGCCGATCTGGGATATCGCCGTGCAGACCGAGGGCAAAGCCAGTCTTCGGGTGCAGACCTATGCCGATCTCATGGGCGACCCGCTGCTCAAGGAGGCGATCGAGCTCAACGCCTTCGAGGAGGGCCGCCATAAGCGCGTGCTTTCCAACCTCGTCCAGGCCTATGGCATCACACTCGAGGCCGAGCCCGAATATCTGAGGCCCCGGGATCCGGAATGGGCCTTCATGGTGACGGGCTACAGCGAGTGCATCGACAGCTTCTTCGCCTTCGGCCTCTTCGCCCTGGCCAAGCGCTCCGGTTTCTTTCCGCCGGAGCTGGTCGACACTTTCGAGCCGGTCATCCAGGAAGAAGGCCGGCACATCATCTTCTTCGTGAATTGGGTCGCCTGGCATTGGCGCAACATGCCCTGGTGGCGCCGGCCGCTGTTCTTCGCCAAGGTCGTCGGTGTCTGGGGCTTCCTGATCTGGGAGCGGATCCAGACGGCCCGCGACGTCGGCAAGGCCCAGGACAATAATTTCACTGTCACCGGCAGCCAGTCGATCGGGGTCGATGTGGATGTCGCCACGCTGATGGATGTCTGCCTGGCGGAGAACGATCGGCGCCTCTCCGGCTACGATCCCCGCCTGCTGCAGCCCCGCCTTGTGCCTCGCCTGATCCGGCTGGCGCGTCGGACATTCCTGAAGCCCAAGCGCAACGCCTGAGGCGCCGGACGGTCGCGCCATGAAGCTCGCAGGAATACTGGCACTGCTCCTGGGGCTTCTGGCGGGCACGCTGCTGATAGCCCATTACGGCGTGGCGGCGGTCGCCGAAGCGCTTCTCACAATCGGCTGGACCGGCTTCCTCGTCATCATTCTCCTGCATCTGGCGATTCTGTTTCTCTGCGGCATCGCCTGGTTCGTGCTGGTGCCGCCGGCGGAGCGCAGCGGGCCCTGGCCCTTCGTCTGGGGGCGGCTGGTGCGCGAAGCGGGTTCGGAAATCCTGCCCTTGTCGCAGCTGGGCGGCCTGGTCATGGGCGGCCGGGCAGCGAGCCTGGCCGGCCTCTCGGGCAAGCTGACGGCCGCGTCCTCCGTGGTCGATGCCACGATGGAGTTCCTGGGGCAGATTGCCTTCGCGGCCTTGGGTCTCGCCATCCTGATCGTCCTGCATCCGGAGGCGCCCTTCATCACCGCCACGGCTCTGACCCTGGTGGGTGCTCTTGTGGTCGTGGTCCTTTTCATCAGCGTGCAGCGCAGGGGTTTCGTGCTGCTCGAGCGGATTGCCGAGCGCCTCAGCCGGCAATGGTCGGAAACCGGCATCTGGGCACCAGGCGCGATCCAGGATTCCATCCGCCGCACCTATCAGCGCCATGGCCGTTTGCTCGCCGGATTCCTGCTGCATCTCCTGGCCTGGATCGCCGGCGCCTTCGAGGCCTGGGTGGCCCTTCGCTTCATGGGAAGCCCGCTGCCGCCCGCGGCGGTGATCGCCATCGAAGGGCTGCTGGCCGCGGCCCGTGGCATCGCCTTCGCGGTGCCGGCCGCGCTCGGCATCCAGGAAGGCGCCTATGTGGTGCTGGGCGGGCTCTTCGGCCTGCCGCCCGATACGGCGCTGGCACTGTCGCTGCTGAAGCGTGCACGGGGTCTGGCGCTCGGCGTCCCGCCGCTGCTGCTTTGGCAGATCGCCGAGGGCCGGCAGCTGCTGCGCCGCCGCAAGGCCGCAGCGAAGCCCGGAACCAGCTAGCAGCCTGGAAGCCGCCTCGGCTTGAGACGATCAGGCTTTAGGCCTCGCCCGGCCAGCGATCCGGTACGCCTCAGTATATCAGCGTGAAGGTCAGCTCATATTCGGTGCGCTTGGCATCGAGCGCGTGCATCTTCACTTCGCCCTGGGCCGACAGATAGATGCCGGTGCCGCCCGTCACCGCCATGGTGGAGTCATGGTTGTCGTAGGAGGGCCCTTCGACGGTGATCTGGCCCTCGTCGAGGGTGATCGAGCGAAAGCATTCCCAGGTCTCGCCCGCGATGGTGCGGATGCACCAGCCGTTGTCATGGCCGAGCAGGGTCTTGTTGTCCTTGTCGTAGATCTGATTGGCGAAGGTGATGTTGTCGCCGACGCTGTCCCCCTTGGGGCCCATATCGGTCAGGGTTTGCGCCGTTATGCGCTCGACGAGGACCAGCTGCTCCGCGGCCGAAACGGGCGCCGCATGCCACGCCAGCGCCGCGGCGAGGATTCCGGCGATGATCGGCAGGCGATGTTTCACGCTCATCTATGACTCCCTTTTTGATCCGTCACGGCCCCGACCGGAGCCTCGTTGCCCTCGTGCCAGTCCGTCTCAGCGGCTGAAGCGCCGGAATCCGCCGCCCCCGCCCCCGCCCCCGCCGTAGAATCCGCGGCTGGAGAAGCTGTTGTAGCGATTGCTCCCATAGCTGCGCGCCTGGCTGAAGCGGTCGAGGTCGCTGGTGTTGGCGCTCGAGCCGGCGCTTTCCCAGCCGCTGCCGGTATTCTTCTGCCAGCCGCTGCCGTCGTTGCGGTAGACGTTCCCGTCGGAGCCGGCATAGACGTCGTTACCGTTATGGGCAGCGCCATAGGTGTTGGTCTGCCCGGTCTTGCCATTGGTCACCGTCGCGGTGGTCTCGCCCGCGCTGCTGCCGCTATAGACATTGCCGGTCGAGGTATGCTGGACATCGGCGCTCGACCCGTTGGGGTTGGACGCCGAGGCGCTGCCGCCGCGCGCGAAATTGCCCGTCTCGGGATTGTAGGCCGCGTTGCGGTCGACATCGCCGGAGGTGCCGGTCTCGCTGTTGTGGAACTGCCGGTTGTAGCCCGCGGCCTCATTGCCGGTATAGGCGTTGGAGCCGTTGTAGCTGTGGATGGTGGAGCTGGTGCCGGTGCGCGAGTTGTAGGTGTTGTATTCGCTCTTCTCGCCGGAGGTCCCGGTATAGGGGTTGTAGCCGTAGTCGTGATAGCCGTTGTAGGTCGTGTTGCCGTAGTGGCCGTACACGTTCTCATAGCCGGTGTTGTAGTAGCAGCAGGGATGGTTCGTGTTGTAGCCGTAGTAGGGCCCATAGGGGTAGTAGCCGCCGTGATAGCCCCAGTAGTCGCCGTAATAGCCGTAATAGACGGGTCCCCAGACCGGCGCCGGGGCGAGGAAATAATCGGTGGCGAAGCCCATCTCATAGCCGAACATCGCGCCTTCGGCCACGTCGAAGGCCGGATAGACCGCATAGCCGTAGGTGGGCGGCGGCGGATAATAGACATCGCCCACCCAGGCCGTGTAGTCGTAACCGGTCCCGTAGACGACGGTCCCGTCCGTCGTCACGACGGTCCCCATATAGCCCGGCGTATAGCCGATCTGGACTGATTCCGGGCTCACCCAATAGATGTCGACATACGTCACATAGTGCAGCGGTGAGCTGGGTGGGATCGTGTAGATGACATCGGGAACGTAGGTGGCGATGGTCCACGGACCCGCGAGCGAGGTGGCGGTGAACCAGACGCCGCTGCGCAGCGCGTAGAAGCTCGATGGGCTCACCATGATGATGGCGTCCGGCGAGTTCCAGACATATTGCAGCGGGGTGCCCTCGACCGGCCGGAACTGAGGCGTCCCGTCGATGGTGGGCTTGTACTCCGGTCCGCCCTTGCGCGGCACCACGGCCGTCTGCGGCACCGAATTGGCGATGACCGCCTCCTTCGCTTGCGGCGTGCCGGCGACAGCGGTCAGCACGGGTGCTGCATGGCCGTTCGCCGGAATCTGGCGGAAGTCCGCCGGCAGATCGCTGCTCTTCACGAAGGTCCAGGGACCGGAGAGCTTGGGCGCGTGGAACCAGCGGCCGGAGATCAGGATGTAGTAGTCGTTGTTGTCCGTGTCCATGATGACATCGGTGCTGGAATTGGGGACCCAGAGCAGATCCGTGCCGGCGACAGGCTCGAACCAGGGCTCGCCCTTGAAGACGATCAGCTCCGTGGGAGTTGTCGAGACGAAGACCTCGGGGGGCGAGCGCCGGAGAGAAGGCTTCGGTTGTCCCTTGCCGCCGCCTTCAAGCAGATCGACGAGCCCCTTCTTGGAGAGCTCGGCGGCGATCTGGTTTATGGCCGCCGGCGGCTCCGCCGCCACTTCCCACGGGCCGCCGAGGGCGTAGGCCAGCATCCATCCGTCATAGAGGTGGAGAAAGATATGGCCGGTCGCGTCATAGAGGATGAGGGCGCCGGTATTGACCACCCGCTGATAGGGGCCGCCCGGTATGGCGCGCAGCACGGGATCGCCATGCACCGGCACCAGCACGGCGGGTTTGTAACTGATGATGATCTGGGGCGGCTCGTTCTTCACCTCGACCGTCTTGGCCGTCACCTTCTCCACCGACAGGAAGGCCTGGAGCCGGTCGAGAGAAATCTGCTGCGTGGTCGCGGGAAGCGCCTTGGCGACCGCGGCGGAATAGGACTTGCCGTGAACCGGCAGCGTCGGGAAATTCACATGCAGGAGACTGAAATTGAACAACGACACCATGCGGGTCGATTTATTGACCAGGGTATGGGCGCTGGCACGGATGACGCCGAAGATCTCGTCCTTCGAGCCGTCGGGCTTGAGGGCGACCGCGGCCCGGAATTTGAGGAAGCCGCCGTCCCAGCTGTCGACCTGCGGTTCGTAGACGGTCATGGTCGCCCCGTCGATATGCAGCTCGCGCGGCCAGGGATCGGGATGCTGCGCATTGCTGGCCGTCTGGGCCTGGGCGGCGATGCCCCATCCTCCCAGCAACACGGTCAGCAGCACAGCCGCCGCATGCAGCGGACGCAGATAGCAGGCCCTCATGACGATTCTCCCTCCCCGATCGACGCCGGCCGTGTCATCCGCCCTCGGCCTGGTTTCGTCGTGCGCATTTTGTTGTACCACCCCATGCCCATTCATACCACGCCGCCCAGCGGTCCCGACAAGGCCCTGGCTTCATCCCGCTGACCGTGAACAAAAAAGAGCCCGCCCTCCAGGCAGGAGAGCGGGCTCGCTCGATTGTCTGGCCTGGACGGAAGCGCCGTCCCGGCCGGAGTTAGAGGGTCGGAACCGGTTGCTCGTCGCGGTGACGACCACCCAAGGCACCCGCCGCACCGGCGATGAAGGCGCCGATCAGCATCGAGAAGGCGGTGGCGAAGGCAGCGGCCGAGGCGGCCTTGCGGGCCTGGTCAGCGCTCTGCTTCAGCTCCGCCTCGGTCTTCTTCACCTGGGCGATGGCATCATCCACGCGCTTGGCTGCCGTTGCCTGATCGACACCCGTATTGGCGGCGACAAGCTGCGCCAGATAGGCCTTGTCGGCGTCGGAGACTCCGTTCTCGCCAAGGGCGGTCAGTAGGATCCGCCCGGATTCGCCACGGAGATCCTGCGGCGTCGGCGGCGTGGTCGGATGGTCGGTCCGGAACAGGCCGTCGGTCAGATAGCCCATGCCGAGATCCGGCCCCATGCCCGGGCCGCGAGGGCCGGCTTGTGCCGCCGCATATTCGCCCGCACCTTGCGCCGCACCTGCGCCGATCTGCGCCGCCGTCCGCGCCGTGCCGCCGATGGCCGCGGCCACCGCCGTGGTCAGCAGCAAAGCCGCGACGACCGTCGCCAGCGCCCAAGCGAGAATGCCGTGAGCGGTATCGCGGAAGATGCCCTCGTCGGTGTGGATCCCCACCCATTTCGACCGGAGACGGCCTGCGAGATAGCCGCCAAAGGCGGAGGAGAGCCACTGCACCACCACGAACCAGATGGCGGTCGTAACGGCGAAGGTCGTCGCGGAGGCGCCGACCCTCGACCACGGCGACAGCGAGGCAAAGCCCAGCCCCGCGCCCAGCGCCACAAGGATCAGCGTCACGGCCGCCGCTGCGACGGCACCTCCAATGATCGCCGACCAACTTAGCGCCGAGCCCGAGCTTTCCTCCGTCACGATCCCGACATCGGAAAGAGCTACGGACCGTTCCTTGACCATTGCCATCTCTTCCCTCAATGCCAGATGAGGGCGAGAAGGATGATGATCGGAATCGGCACGCCGAGCAGCCAAAGCAAAATACCGCGACCCATGGGAACCTCCTCATTTGTTAGCTGTAAGGACCTCACTCGGAGAACTCCCCTTGTGCAAAACAGTTGCATACCCCCGAAGCCGGCGTCGGGGAGGCCGGCAATTGCATCCCGGCTTCCGGTCCATGGGGCCTTCATCCAAACTAGATGCAGGCGCCAGGACTTCATCCTTTGTA
>DATHQQ010000479.1:0-2337 GCA_035482595.1 Verrucomicrobiia bacterium | reverse complement strand
CGAGGTGGCCGCCACCAGCTCCGCCACCACCACCCAGGTCCAGGCCCAGCCGAGGCTGATGCGCAGCGTGTCCCAGATCCCGGGAAAGGCCGAGGGCACCACGATCTTCATCAGGATCTTGAGGTCGCTGAGCCCCAGGGTACGGCCGAGGCCGATGAAATCGCCCGGTACCCGCTTGACGTTGTCCTGGATCAGCAGGACCTGCTGGAAGAAAGTGCCGATCCAGATGATGAGGAATTTCTGTCCGTCGCCGGTACCCGACCAGAGGATGGTGAGCGGCACGAAGGCGACCACCGGCATGTAGCGGATGAAATCGGTCAAGGGCTCGATGGCCGCCTCCCAGAAACGGTAGGAGCCGATGACCACCCCGATGGGAATGGCCATCACCGAGGCGATCAGGAAGCCGACGATGATGCGATAGAGGCTGACGCCCGCGTCCTGCCACAACGTCCCATTGGCCGCCAGCGAGACCATGCGCAGCCAGACGCTGCCGGGCGAGGGCAGGAAGAGCGGACCGACGATGCCGGCGCCGGTCGCGGCCGCCCAGGCCGCCACCAGAAGCAGGAACACCGCGGCGGCGATGGCGATGAAGCCGGCGCGGCTGATGCGAGCGCCGATCCCGAAGAACCGCCGGCGTCGGCGGGGCGGCGTCGGCCTCGCTGTGCTGCCGCTGCCGGTGCTCCCCTGGTTCACCGCCGCTGACCGGAGGCTGCTTCGCCGCGGCCCTACGGGGCCGCCGCAACGAAGCGCGGATCGATCAGCTCGGCTGCGGTGACATCCTTGGTGAGGATGCCGGCCTTCTTTGCCGCCTGGAGCACATCGGCAAAGGTCTTGGCCGAGAAGTCGCCCTGGAGCGCCTGCTTGTTCTCCGCCAGCGAATAGTAGCGCACGCCGTCGAAGGCGGTCTCGAGATCGGCCAAAGTGGAACCGACGGATTTGGCGATGATCTCGCGGCCCTCCGAGGTATGCGCCTTGTAATATTGCACCGCCTGGTCCCAGGATTTGACCAAGGCCAGCACCTGGCCGGGCTTCGACTTCAGCACCTCGTCGCGAACGACGAGCACATCGCTCACCAGCCCCGGATCCTCGCCCGCCGTATAGAGCAGCTTCACATCGGGGTCCTGCTTGCGGGCGATGGTGAGATAGGGCTCATAGGTGACCGCCACGGGCACCCGCTTGGCGATCAGCGCGCTGCCGGCATCGGCCGCGGGCATCGGCACGATCTGGACGTCGGCGATGGTCATGCCATTGGCCTGGAGGGCGTAGTTCAGCAGGATGTCGCTGGTGGTGCCCTGCTCGAAGGCCACCTGCTTGCCCTTCAGATCGGCGATGCTTTGGATATCCTTGCCGGCGATGATCGCATCGGCCGACATGCTGATATCCTCGAGCATGATGATCTTGATCGGCAGGCCCGCCGCCGCCATGGCCATGGCGGTATGGGTTGCGATATTGGCGCCGTCGATCTGGCCGCTGGCCAGCGCGGCGTCGATGTCCTTGTCCTCGGTGAAATTCACAAGCTCGACCTTCTCGAGGCCATTCTGGGCGAAGATGCCCTTGGCAGCCGCGATCTGCCATTGGCCGTAGCCCAGCCAGGGCTCGAGCCCCAGCTTGAAGCCGCCGGCCTCCGGCTTGCTCGGAATCGAATCATCGGCCAGCGCGGGCATGGCGGCGAGGCCGAGGCAAAATGCTGCGGCGGCAGCCGCCCCGCGCAATTCCTTGGCAAATCCCTGAAGCATGGTCCCTCCTGTTTGGCTCACGGTTGTTGCTTGAACGCCGGTCGAAGGCAGAACCGACCCTCGGCCCTGGCGGTTATTGTGATCCGCAGGGCCGCGGCCGGGTCAAGGAGAAGTATATACAAGCTGCTGGAACCTACTTTGCCATGGTGGCGAGCGTTCCCCCGGAGATCTCGTCCGCCAGCAGCCCGACCGAGGTCGCGAAATAGGTCGAGCGGTTCCATTTCATGATGATCTTGTAATTGCCATAGGTGAGCCAACCCGGCCCCGTCGGGCCGTCCGGAGCCACCAGGGCGACCGGCTCGTCGGTGGCGGGCAGATCGCTACCGTCGGGGTTGCGCAGGCCCAGCGCCTGCCATTCGCGCATGGGCCGGTCGTTCTTCCAGCCGATCAGGGATTCGGCCATGCCGGGCGGCAGGCGCACCGGGCGCCCCCAGGTCTGGTCGCGGCGCCAGCCGTTGCTGGCGAGATAATTGGCGATGGAGGCGAAGACGTCGGCCTGATCGGTCCAGATATCGCGCCTTCCATCGCCGGTGTAGTCGACCGCATATTTGAGATAGCTCGAGGGCATGAACTGGGATTGTCCCATGGCCCCGGCCCAGGA
>DATHQQ010000478.1:0-3342 GCA_035482595.1 Verrucomicrobiia bacterium | reverse complement strand
CTGATAGCGATCCTTCAACACCGCCGGCATATCGATGAACTCGATCTCGAGCTTGCGCGCGGGCAGCGCCTTGCGCACCGCTTCGGCGAGATCGAGGAAGCTGCGCGACCGGCCGGTGCCGAGATTGAACAGGCCGCTCACCTTGGGGTGATCGAGGAGCCAGAGCACCACCTCGGCGCAGTCGCGGACATAGATGAAGTCGCGGCGCTGGCCGCCGTCGGGAAGATCGGGCCGGGTCGATTTGAACAAGCGCAGCCGGCCTGTCGCATGGGCCTGCTCATGGAGCTGCTTGGCCACGCTGCGCATGGATTCCTTGTGATACTCGTTGGGCCCATAGACGTTGAAGAATTTGAGCCCGACCCATTGCGGCGGCAATGGCGCGCCCCGCGCCGCCCGGCGCGCGATGGTGCGATCCACCAGATGCTTGCTCCAGGCATAGCCGTTGAGGGGCCTGAGGCGCGCCAAACCGTCGGGGCTGCCGTCGTCGTCGAAGCCGGCGCTGCCGTCGCCATAGGTCGCGGCGGAAGAGGCATAGATGAAGGGCTTGGCCTGCTCGCGGCAGAACTCCCAGAGATCGAGGGAGGCACGCACATTGTTCTCCACCAGCCGGTCGCCATCGGCCTCGGTCGTGGCAGAGATAGCCCCCAGATGGACCACGGCGCTGACCGACCCGCGCTTGGCCGCGAGCCAGCCGAGGCATTGGGCCGGGGAGATCAGATCCTCGACCTCATGCTTGGCGATGTTGCGCCATTTGTCGCCGCTGCCGAGATGATCGCAGACCACGACGCGCTGTCCCCGTGCGGCCAGGGCGGCCACGACATGTGAGCCGATGAATCCCGCGCCCCCGGTAACGAGAATCATGAGTTGACCAGGATCATGCGCGCCGTCCGTTGCCGACCCGGGCGCCGACCCGCTCAATGGTGCCCGTGGTGCTGTGCCCGGCCAGGAGATCGGCAAGCAGCACGCGCCCGCCATAGCCCTGCACGAGATCGGCGCCCACCACCTGGTCGACGCGGTAGTCGGCGCCCTTCACCAGCACTTC
The DNA here is from genome assembly GCA_035482595.1 of Verrucomicrobiia bacterium. Classification (GTDB taxonomy): domain Bacteria; phylum Pseudomonadota; class Alphaproteobacteria; order Dongiales; family Dongiaceae; genus DASXQK01. The sequence goes on along the minus strand of DATHQQ010000478.1, from coordinate 2,300 downwards.
CGGCCGGATGGCGCGGATGAGCTCGATGGGCGTGTCCTCATCGAAGACCAGCACGAGATCGACCATGCCCAGGGAGGCGAGCACGATGCCGCGCGCGGTCTCGTTCTGGACCGGACGGTCGGGGCCCTTGAGGCGTTGGATGGAGGCATCGCTGTTGAGGCCGACGATGAGACGGTCGGCGGCGGCCCGCGCCTGGCCCAGCAGCGAGACATGGCCGGGATGGATCAGATCGAAGCAGCCGTTGGTGAAGGCGATGCGCTCGCCGCCCGCGCGCCAGCGCTGGATGCGCTCCAGCGCGCTCTCCAGCGCCACCACCTTGGCCTCGCTCGCCAGCACCGTGCGGGCCTGGAGCGCGCCCAGGAGGTCGGCGGGATGGACCACGGCGGTGCCGAGCTTGCCGGCAGCGATGCCCGCTGCCGTATTGGCCAGCCGCGCGGCCTGGGGCAGATCGGTGCCGACCGCCAAGGCGCTCGCCAGGGCGGCGATGGAGGTGTCGCCGGCGCCCGAGACGTCGAAGACCTCGCGCGCCTCGGCGGCAAGGTGCAGCGGCGGCCGGCCGGGCTCGATCAGGGTCATGCCGCGCTCGCTGCGCGTCACGAGCAAGGCGGCGACGCCGGCAGTGGCGATCGCCTTCTGGGCGGCAGCGGCGACGCTCTCGTCGTCCTCGCCGGTCATGCCGGTGGCCGCGGCCAGCTCGCCGCGATTGGGCGTCAGGAGATCGGCCCCGGCATAGCGGCGGAAGTCACGGCTCTTGGGATCGACGACCAGGCGCTTGCCCGCGCCATGGATCATGGCGATGGCGCGCTGCAGCACCTCATCGCCGAGGACTCCCTTGGCGTAGTCGGAAAGCAGCACGATGTCGACCGAGCCCAGGGCGGATTTGAGCGCGGCCAACAGGGCCGCCGCCGTCTCGCCCGTCGCGGGGTGCGGGGCCTCGTCGTCCAGCCGCAGAAGCTGCTGGCGCCCGGCAATGAAGCGGGTCTTGACCGTGGTCGGCCGCTGCCGGTCGGCGATCAGCCGCGCCGACACATTGTGCTCATCGCCCAGCATGGCCTGGAGCTCGCGGCCCGCCGGATCGTCGCCAATCAGGCCGATGAGGAGTGCCTTGCCGCCGAGAGCGGCGATGTTGCGCGCGACATTTCCCGCCCCGCCGGCCATGGCGCGAAGGCTCGTCTGGCGCAGCACCGGCACCGGCGCCTCCGGCGACATGCGATCGACGCTGCCATAGACATAGCGGTCGAGCATCACATCGCCCAGCACCAGGACGCGGGCCCCGGCCAGGCGCTCGACCAGGATTTGATCCTCGCTCATGGGTTTGGGCTCATACGAGACCCAGTTCCTGCTCGAGCCCGGCGCAGAGCATCTGGCCCAAGGTGATATGCATCTCCTGGATCCGCGCCGTTGTCCTGGAAGGGACCAGCAGCAAGGGATCTGCCAGGCCGGGCAGCTTGCCTCCCTCGCCGCCTGAGAGGGCCGCGGCCACGAGACCCATCCGCTTCGCGGTCTCCAAGCCGGCGACGACATTGGGGCTGCGGCCGGAGGTGGTGATGCCGAAGGCGAGATCCCCCTTGCGGCCGAGAGCCTCGATCTGGCGGGCGAAGATCCGATCGAACCCCATGTCATTGCCCGCCGCGGTGATGGCGGAGGTATCGGTGGTCAGCGCGATCGCCGCGATGGGCGCACGGTCCTTGACGTAGCGGATGGTGAGCTCCGTCGCCAGATGCTGGGCATCCCCCGCGCTGCCGCCATTGCCGAAGAAGAGGATCTTGCCGCCGCCGCGGATGCAGGCGACCCAGGCATCCAGCATGCGCCGGAAGGCCGGGCCCAGGGCCGCGCGGGTGGCAGCCGCCACGGCCATATGCTCAGCGAATTCGCTCTCGAACAGGCTCATCGCCGAAGTCCTACACTATCCGGAGCCGACTGCGAAGGCATCGGCACGCCCCGCGGCATCCCGGCCCCCTCGCGGGTACCTTAGCCGAGCTGGCTCCCGCCCTGGAAGCCCGGGACACCGGCCTCCTCTAATTGACTTCCGCTTTCGGCGTCACAGCGGACATGGCTGGACTTGCTGCTGGGTCGCGCCGGTAGCGAATGACCCACAACAGACGTCGCGGGCCGCTCGAGCTTGGCGTTCCCACGCGGGCTTGTCATCCCGCAGCCATTCGAAGCCTGGGACGGAGGTGATCGTCGGCGATCCAGCGGTGCGCTGTACGCGTCCGTACAGCTGCCCGAGCTCGATCTGGCTAGAATTTCCCATGGTGGATTTACCCAATGGCAAGTTCCTCGGGAGCGAAGAGGATCCC
>DATHQQ010000477.1:0-8848 GCA_035482595.1 Verrucomicrobiia bacterium | reverse complement strand
GCGACAATCATCTGGCTGGCGGAAAAGGCCGTGTTCACCCAGGAGCCCTCGTCGAAGCCGAGGCTCAGCCCGCCCCTGATGTCGGCGAGCCCGAAGGTGGTGACGCGGGTGTTCAGGGTCGAGATGAAGGCGCCCATGAGCACTGCCGCGACCGCGATCAGCGGGCGCGGGCATAGCGCGGTCGCCGCGGCGGGTGTCGGCGCTCGGGTGCCTGCATCGGCGACCGTAAGCGCCATCGGTTAGACCTCCCGTCCGGGCTCGCTCACGGCTTCGCCGGCGCGCTGTCGGTGAGGATCGTTGCGACCGCCGACATGCCGGGCCGCAGCCGGCCGGCCAGCGGGCTGCCGGGATCGAGCAGGATCTTGACCGGGATGCGCTGCACGACCTTGGTGAAATTGCCCGTGGCATTGTCCGGCGGCAGCAGGCTGAATTGCGAGCCGCTTGCCGGCGCAATGCTGTCGACGCGGCCCGTCACGGTGATTCCGGGAAAGGTGTCGAAAGTGATCTCGGCCTTCTGGCCGACCGCCACATGGGTGAGCTGGGTTTCCTTGTAGTTCGCTAGCACCCAGACGTTGCTGAGCGGGACCACGGAGATGACCTGGGTGCCGGGGCGCAGATATTGCCCGGCGCGCACCCCGCGCTCGCCCACCATGCCGTCCACCGGTGCGACGATCTTGGTATAGCCGAGATTGATCTTGGCCAGATCACGGACCGCCCGCTTCGCCTTGGCCTGCGCCCTGAGCTGGGATTCCTCGGTATCGAGCACGGCCATCTGCACACGCTGCCCCTCGAGCTCGGCCCGATTGCGCTCCAGGGTCGCCTGGAAGCGCTTCTCATCGGCCAACGCCTGCTCCACCTTCTGGGCGGTACCATAGGTGGTCGCCAGCAAGGTACGCTGGCGCGTCAGCTCGAGCCTGGTGCGGTCGACATCGGCTTGGGTCGCCGCGATCTCGCTTTCCGCCTGGTCGATCTCCGCATGCTGCAAGGCCTTGCGCGCTTTCAGGTTCTGGATCGCCGCATCGGCCCCCAGCACATCGGCCTCGGCCTGGGCCAGTTGGGCTTGGTAGTCCTGATCGTCGATCTCCACCAGAAGATCGCCGGCTTTCACGAGCTGGAAGTCGCCCACGCCCACCCGGCGCACATAGCCCTCGACCTGGGCGCTGAGCGGCGTGATGTCGCCCCGGACATAGGCGTCATCCGTGGTCTGGCGGCTGCGCTGACCGACCCAGACATCCCAGCGGGTGGCGAGGAGCGTGACCAGCCCGGCGGCGACAACGAGGATGGCGAGGCGAAGAAGCCAGGCACCCGCCCGATGCGGCGGAGGGGCAGCCGGCGTTGCGGCGGCGCTCGGGGCGGGTCCGGGCGGCGGCGCGGAAGGGACAGGGGGCTCGGAAGCGGGTTGCGCTTCCGTCATGACCTGCGGTTCCAACTGCTTGTCACCCCCGGATGCTCCTGGCTGTCGGATGATCGCCAGCCGGGCGACCACAGCGATTTGGGAAATCTAGGCGCGAGCTCCCTTCCCAACAATTGGCGTCCGCACTATTTCCTCACAACGGGACCAAAACCAGAACTCCATGGGCGCCGAGGGCTGTGATATAGTCCCGCCATACACATGGTACGGGTTCATCATTTTTTCCTTTTGGCTCTGCTGCTGATCGGCCTCGCGCCGCCGGCCTGGGCGGATTTTGCCGCGGCGGACAAGGCTTACCAGAGCGGCGATTACAAGGCTGCCTTGGCCGAGCTCCAGCCCCTGGCCAAGGAGGGCGACGCCAAGGCCCAGCGCCTTCTGGGCAAGTTGTATGCCGATGGCCTGGGCCTCGATCAGGACTACAAGCAGGCCGCCCTCTGGTATCAGCGCAGCGCCAATCAGAGTTATGCCGCGGCCATGGCGGATCTGGGTGATCTCTATTTCTACGGCAATGGCGTCCGCCAGGATCAGCGCGAGGCGCTGCGGTGGTACCGCCAGGGCGCCGATCACGGGGATCCGGAGGCCGAATACGACTACGGCCTCATCTTCCATGACGGCTCCGGGGGTCAGAAGCGCAGCTTCGACGCGGCCATGAAATGGTTCCTCCGGGCCGCCGCCCAGGGCCATGCCGCCGCCCTCAACATGGTCGGGTATATGCACGACATGGGCGAAGGGGTGAAGGAAGACCCGAGCGAGGCGGTGAAATGGTATCAGAAGGCCGCCGACAAGGGCTTCGAGGTGGCCGAGTACAATCTCGGCGTCATGTATCAGAGCGGGCGCGGGGTCGAGAAAAACCTGGCCACGGCTGGGCGCTGGTACCGGGCCGCCGCCGAGCAGGGCGATTCAGATTCCCAGGCTTCGCTCGGATATCTCTATGAGCAGGGCCTCGGCGTCGACTCTGATGTCGCCCAGGCGATCTCCTGGTACAAGGCCGCGGCCCGCCAGGGATCGAGCCGCGCCCTCAACAATCTGGGCGTGCTCTATCACGACGGCACCGGGGTGCCGCGCAATCTGGTCTATGCCTATGTCCTCTATGCCCTGGCCGCCGACAAGGCCCAGGAATCCGACGACCGCAAGCTCGCGGACAGCAATCGCAACGACGTCGCAAAGGAACTTTCCTCGACGGAGCTGGCCGAGGCCAAGGCGCTGCGCCAGCGGGCGGCGACCAACCTGGCCCTCGTGCTGCCCCCGGGCCCCGCGGCGAATGTCGCCACCGGCCCCGATCGCCCGAAATCGCCCTCTGACGGCACGACCGCGCCCGGGACTTCCTCCAAGAATCCGGACAAGTCCGCCTCGGTGCCGACCCAGCCGAGCGGCCCCGGCTCCCTCATCGGCACCGTCAAGACCGCTCTTGCCGCCCTCGGCTACGACCCGGGAAGCCGGGACAATACGCTGAACGACAAGACCGTCACCGCCATCAAGGCCTTCCAGAAGGACCGGAACCTGCCCCAATCCGGCGAGATCTCCTCCGACCTCCTGGCCGCTTTGCTGGCTTCGCGCTTCGAGGCGAGCAATGCCAGCAAGACCGTGACCACCACGACGAACTCGCCCAAGCTCAAGCTCTATGCCACGGGCTCCGGGTTCTATGTCTCCGCCGCGGGGCATATCGTCACCAATCAGCATGTGGTCGACGGTTGCAGCGAGATGCGCCTGCAGAGCGGCGCCGTGGTGCAGGTCCTGGCCGTGGACAAGGCGAATGATCTGGCGCTGCTCAAGGGGCCCAAGCCCGACCGCGAGGTCGCCCGCTTTCGCGACGGCCGCGGCGTGCGCACCGGGGATCCGATCCTGATCGCCGGATTCCCGCTGCGCGACGAGATCTCGAGCGAGCTCAATGTCACCACCGGCAACGTCAGCTCGCTGGCCGGCCCCGACAACGACCGCACGCTGATCCAGATCACCGCCCCGGTCCAGCATGGCAACAGCGGCGGCCCGGTGCTCGATTTCGCGGGGCATGTGGTGGCGGTGGTGCAGTCGAAATTCGATCCCACGGCGGATACCGGCGACGACAACACCATCGACGTGCCGCAGAACGTCAACTTCGCCGTCAGCGCCAATCTCCTGCGCTCCTTCCTCGACGCCCAGGACGTCGATTACGAAAGCGAACCCTCGGCAACCATGCTGACCGCATCGGAGGTCGCCGCCCGAGCCCGGGAGTTCACGGTCTCGCTGGAGTGCTGGCAGTAGTTTCGGCGCTTGGGACCCAAAGAGGGCTATTTTCTTCCGTCATTCCCGCGAAAGCGGGAATCCAGGGCAACCAGCTGGGCGACGGCCCTGGATTCCCGCTTTCGCGGGAATGACGAGAGAGGAGAAGCCGAATCGATCCACTCGAATACGGCTAAATCGGCTTCTGCAGGGTGATATGCAGCTCGCCGGCGTCCCAGGCGCTGTCCAGGAGCAGGCAGCCGGTCGTGTCGCAGAAATGGACGAAGTCCTTCTCGGCGCCGGGATCGGTGGCCAGCACTCGAAGGATACCGCCCGGGGGCACCTCCTTCAGCGCCCGGCGTGCCTTCAGCACCGGCAGCGGGCATTTCAGCCCGCGCGCGTCCAGGGTGGTATCGCTGACGGATTCACTCATGCCTTGAGTCACTCCTGGGCCGAAGGCTAGTGGGCCTCGCAGAGAATCGCCAGGGGCTTCTCCGGACAGCAGCCCCGGAACCCTTGGACAGGCCATATCGGATTTGACCACCGGCCGCTTTGTCTCTTCTATGGCGCCAAACGAGGAGCATGCCGCCCGTGTCGCCGGCCAAGGAACAGATCGAGCTCTCCCGCCCCATATCCGACGAGGTCAAATGCACGACCTGCTACATGTGCGCCTGCCGCTGCGGGATCAAGGTGCATCTGAAGGACGGACGGATCCGCTATATCGAGGGTAACCGCGACCATCCCGTGAACAAGGGGGTGCTCTGCGGCAAGGGCTCGGCGGGAATCATGAACCATTATTCCCCTGCCCGGCTCTCCTCACCGCTGCTGCGCGTGGGGCCGCGCGGATCGGGCGAGTTCAAGGAGATCGGCTGGGACGAGGCCATGGGGATCGCGGTGGATTGGCTGGGCAGGATCCGCGCCCGCAATCCGCGCGAGCTCGCCCTCTTCACCGGGCGCGACCAGAGTCAGGCGCTGACCGGCTGGTGGGCGCAGCAGTTCGGCACGCCCAATTACTCCGCCCATGGGGGATTCTGTTCCGTCAACATGGCGGCGGCTGGGCTCTATACTCTGGGCGGCTCCTTCTGGGAATTCGGCGAGCCCGATTGGGAGCGCACGCGCTATTTCCTCATGTTCGGCGTGGCCGAGGACCATGACAGCAATCCGATCAAGATCGGCCTCGGCAAGCTGAAAGGCCGCGGCGCCAAATTCGTCTCGGTCAATCCGGTGAAGACCGGCTATTCCGCCATCGCCGACGAATGGCTGGGCATCGACCCCGGCACCGACGGGCTATTCGTGCTGTCGCTGGCTCATGAGCTGCTGCAGGCCGATCGCGTCGATCTCGATTTCCTCGCCCGCTATACCAACGCGTCCTGGCTGGTGGTCCGCAACCCGGGCGGGGCCGACGACGGGCTCTTCGCCCGCGACGTCGCCGGCCATCCGCTCTGCTGGGACCGCAAGGGCGACCGCGCCATGGACGCCAATTCGCCGGAGGCCTCGCCGGTCATGGCCGGCGAGTTCACGCTGCCCGGCGAAAGGCGCGCCACCACCGTCTTCCAGCTCATGGCCGAGCGCTATCTCGATCCCCGTTATTCGCCCGATCGCGTGGCGGCGGAGATCGGCATTCCGGCCTCGACGATCCGGCGCGTGGCCGCCGAGCTGGCCCATGCCGCCTTCGAGGAGGAGATCACCCTCGAGGTTCCGTGGACCGATTGGGCCGGGCGGCGCCACGACAAGATGATCGGCCGGCCGGTCTCGATGCATGCCATGCGCGGGATCTCGGCCCATTCCAACGGCTTCCACACCTGCCGTGCGATCCATTTGCTGCAGATGCTGCTGGGCAGCATCGATTGCCCCGGGGGCTGGCGCTACAAGCCGCCCTTCCCGCGCCCGATCCCGCCCCATGTCAGGCCGACGGGGGAGAGCCGGCCGGGCGCTTCTCTCGGCGGACCCGTGCTGGGCTTTCCCACCGGGCCCGCGGACCTTCTCGTGGAGGCGGACGGCACGCCGCGGCGCATCGACAAGGCCTATAGCTGGGAGGCGCCGCTCGCCGCCCATGGGCTGATGCACATGGTGATCCGCAACGCCTGGGCGGCCGATCCCTATCCCATCGATACGCTGTTCCTCTTCATGGCCAATATGGGCTGGAACTCGGCCATGAACACCTCGGGCACCGCCGAAATGCTGAGTGCGCGCGCCGACTCCGGCGAGGGCTATCGAATCCCGCATATCATCTATGCCGATGCCTTCTTCTCCGAGATGGTCGCCTATGCCGATCTGGTGCTGCCGGACACGACATATCTCGAGCGCCATGATTGCATCTCGCTGCTCGACCGTCCCATCAGCAAGGCGGATGCCGCGGGCGATGCCATCCGCCAGCCGGTGGTGGCGCCCGATCGCGATGTGCGCCCCTTCCAGGATGTGATGATCGACCTGGGCGCAAGGCTTGGCCTGCCCGGCCTGGTCGATCTCGAGGGCAAGCCGAAATATCCCGGGCTCTATGCCGACTACATCGTCAATCATCAGCGCAAGCCCGGCATCGGCATGCTCGCGGGATGGCGCGGGGCCGACGGCAGCAAGCATGGCAGCGGCGAGCCGAATCCGAACCAGCTCGAGCGCTACGTCGCCAATGGCTGCTTCTGGCAGCATGAGCTTCCCGAGAGTCAGGCCTATTTCCGCCATGCCAACAAGGACTATCTGGATTGGGCGGTGTCGATGGGCTTCATCGACCGGCCTGAGCCCGTGGTGCTGCAAATCTACAGCGAGGTGCTGCAGAAATTCCGCCTCGCTGGCCAGGGCCATGGCGCGGTGCAGCCGCCCGATCGCGACCGCCCGCGCATCACCGCTTTTTTCGATCCGCTGCCCCTGTGGTACCGGCCATTAGAACAGGCCGCGGCGACGGCGGGCGAGGAATTTCCCCTCTACGCCATCACCCAGCGGCCCATGGCCATGTATCACTCCTGGGGCTCGCAGAATGCCTGGCTGCGCCAGATCTACGGCGCCAATCGCCTTTTCGTGAATCGCCGTACCGCCGAGGGGCTAGGTTTGGCCGATGACGATTGGGTCTGGATCGAAAGCGCGCAAGGTCAGGTCAAGGCGCAGATCCGCCTGATGGAGGGCGTCAACGCGCATACGGTCTGGACCTGGAACGCCATCGGCAAGCGCGCCGGCGCCTGGAATCTCTCCGCTTCGGCGCCGGAGACCAAGCGCGGCTTCCTGCTCAACCATGTGATCTCGGAGCTGCTGCCCACCCAGCCCGGCGGCTATCGCTATTCCAACAGCGATCCGGTGACGGGACAGGCCGCCTGGTACGATCTGAAGGTCCGCCTGGTCAAGGCGAGCGCGGATGAAGCGGCGGAGACCTCGCCGCAGTTCATGCCCCTGCCGCGGCTGCCGGGCATGGCGCCGGCCCCCGCCATCCTGCGCTATGGCGGCCGCTTCCGCGGCCGGCGGGAGACCGCGCGATGACCAGCCTGCCGCCGCCGGGCGCCAAGAAGCTCGGCCTCGTCATCGATCTCGACATCTGCGTGGGCTGTCATGCCTGCGCCGTCAATTGCAAGGAATGGAACAGCGGCGGGCATATGGCGCCGCTGACCGATCTCGATCCCTATGGCCCCAACCCGCTGGGCGTCTGGTTCAACCGCATCCACAGCTTCGAGGCCGGCGAGGGTGGCGAGAGCCGTACGGTGCATTTTCCCCGCTCCTGCCTGCATTGCGAGCAGCCGGCCTGCGTCGAGGTCTGCCCAACCGGCGCCTCCTACAAGCGGGCCGAGGACGGCATCGTCCTGGTCAATGAGGACATTTGCATCGGCTGCAAGCTCTGCTCCTGGGCCTGCCCCTATGGCGCACGGGAATACGACTACGATGTCGGCGTCATGAAGAAATGCACGCTCTGCATCGACAAGATCTACAACGAGACGCTCGACGAAGTCGATCGCGTGCCGGCCTGCGTCGCCACCTGCCCCGTCTCGGCACGGCATTTCGGCGATCTCGGCGATCCCGAATCGGACGTCTCGATCCTGGTGGCCGAGCGCGAGGGTTATGCGCTTATGCCGGAGATGGGCTACAAGCCGGTGAACCGCTATCTGCCGCCGCGCCCGCGCCGCGATGCAGGCTGCGCGGGGGAGACGCCGGCCGCGCTCGGGCCGAGCCCGGCGGTGCCGGCGGGGGCTCATCCCTTCCTGCGCTGGATCGATCGGGTCCTGTCGCGCTGATCCCATGCATCCAGCCCTTTCCGTCATCCTCTTCACCACCGCCTCGGGCGCCGGCTACGGACTGCTGTTCCTGGTCGGCCTGCTGACCGGGACGAACTTCTTGCCGGAGAGCCGCTGGTTCGCCGTGGCGGCCTTCGCGCTTTCGCTCGGCGCGGTCTCCTTCGGCCTGCTCGCCTCCACCTTCCACCTCGGCCGGCCCGAGCGCGCCTGGCGGGCCTTCTCGCAATGGCGGACCTCCTGGCTGTCGCGCGAGGGGGTCGCCTCCGTCATCGTCTATCTGCCGGCGGGGCTGCTCGCCCTCGACTGGATCTTCCGCGGCCAGGCCCTGGCCTGGCTCGGCTGGCTGACGGCTCTGCTGGCCGCGATCACGGTCTATTGCACGGCCATGATCTATGCCTCCCTCAAGCCGATTCCGCGCTGGCACCATCCCTTGGTGCCGGTGAACTATCTCCTGCTCGGGCTGATGACCGGCGCGCTGCTGCTGCAAGCGCTCCTCGCCCTCTTCGGCAGGCTGCCGGCGCCGGTCTCCTGGTTCACGGATGTTGTCCTCGTCGTCGGTCTCATCGCAAAGCTCGCCTATTGGCGCGCCATCGACCGCGCGCCGGCGACAAGCACCGCGGAAAGCGCCACGGGCCTGGGCGCGCTGGGCCGGGTGCGCCTGCTGGAGGCGCCCCATACCGAGGACAATTACCTGATGAAGGAGATGGGCCACAGCATCGCCCGCAAGCATGCCGGCAAGCTGCGCCGTCTCGCCATCGGCGCAGGATTCCTGCTGCCCCTGCTGCTGAGCCTGCTCTGCCCCGCTCTGCCCCCGCTGGCGGGCGCGCTGGCCGCGGTTCTTGCCGCCGTTTCGGGTCTATGCGGCGTGCTGCTGGAGCGCTGGCTCTTCTTCGCCGAGGCGAAGCACAGCGTCACGCTCTATTACGACGCCGCGGCAGTTTAGGCGAAATAAGAATAGTTGCTCGGCGTGCGACCTCCTGCAGCGGCAGCTCGCGGGCGGCGCGCAGCGGGGAGCGGGTCGCAATTC
>DATHQQ010000476.1:0-2256 GCA_035482595.1 Verrucomicrobiia bacterium | reverse complement strand
CCGCTGACCGCGGTCACCTATGTGGCCGACCGCGCCCATCCGCAATATGCCGGCAAGCTGCCGGAGGGCGAGATCGTCGCCCGGATCCGCCGGGGAGTGGGCCTCGCCGGCAGCAATATCGACTATCTCGCCAACACGGTCTGTCACCTCGACGAGCTCGGCATCGCCGACGGTCCGCTGCACCGTCTGCTGCGCCAGGTCCAGGCCACGGATCCCGAATGCAAGGCGTGAGCGCGGTGGCATATCCATGACCCATTCCCCTTGGCTCTGGGTGAGCTTCGTCGTCGTCGTGGGCGGGCTGCTGGCGGTCGATCTCGGCCTGTTCAATCGCCGCGCCCATGAGATCGGCTTCGCCGAGGCCCTCAAGCTCAGCGCCGTCTATATCGCGCTGGCCGCTCTCTTCGCCGCCGGGCTGTTCTATTTCGAGGGCTCGGAGACGGGGCTCGCCTTCGTCACCGGCTATCTCATCGAGAAGAGCCTCAGCCTCGACAACATCTTCGTCTTCGTCCTGATCTTCAGCCATTTCGCCGTGCCGCCGGTCCTGCAGTATCGGGCGCTCTTCTGGGGCATCGCCGGCGCGCTGGTGCTGCGCGTTTTGCTGATCGTGGCCGGCGCGGCGCTGATCGCGGCCTTCACTTGGATCCTCTATCTCTTCGGCCTGCTGCTGGTGGGAAGCGGCATAAAGATGCTGCTGGCCGCGGGTGCCGAGCCGGATATCGCCAATAACCGGATCCTTGGATTTCTCCGCAGCAAGCTCAGGGTCACGCCGGATTATGAGGGCACGGCTTTCTTCGTCCGCCGCGACGCCAAGCTCTGGGTGACGCCGCTGTTCCTGGTGGTGATGCTGATCGAGGTCTGCGACGTGGTCTTCGCCGTCGATTCGATTCCCGCCATCTTCGCGGTGACGCAGGATACCTTCGTCGTGATCACCTCCAACGTCTTTGCCGTGCTCGGCCTGCGCGCGCTCTATTTCGCGCTCGCCGGCCTGGTGCATCGCTTCCATTATTTGAAGTACGGCCTGTCGCTGGTGCTGGTTGTGATCGGCGTGAAGATGCTGATCGCCGACATCTATCACGTGCCGACCTGGCTCGCCCTTGTCGTCACCGGCCTCCTCATCGGCGGCTCGGTGGTGGTCTCGATCCTGCGGCCGAGCGAGGGGCCTGTCGCGGTCGGCTGGGTCCCCGGCAGCCCGAAGGCCAAGCCGCCGAAGAAGGATTAGCTCAGCCGGAAGGCGCGGCGGCGAGCGGCTGCTGGTGGATGATCTTGTCCACCACCGTCACGATCGCGCTGGGATCGCCCAGCAGCAGCATGAGCAGCAGGACCAGCAGCCCGCCGATCACCCAGCCGTAGAACGGCAGCTTCGCCTTGTTGAATTCGCCGCAGGAGGGGCAGGTCTCGACCATCTTGCCCATGGGCGCGCCGCAGACGCGGCAGGGGCGGCTCATGGGCGTTCTCCGTTCCGAATCGGCTTTCCCGGCGGTCCGACCTGTTAATACAGGGAATCTACAGGCATCCCCTCGCGCGGATATCAAACTTACAGCTTATACGCAAAACGCGTATCCGTCAAGCGGCACGCCTTGCATGTCTTCGCCTAGCTGCACTTCGAATAGCCGCAGGAGGTGCAGAGATCGCAGCCTTCCTGGCGGATGAGGGAGGCCTGGCTGCATTTGGGGCAGGTAGGCAGATGCCGCCCCTCGCCCGCGCCCTGAACCTGGGGCAGGTTGGCCACCTTGCGCTGCGGCTGGGCCAGGCGCTCCGGCCCGGCGATGAAGCCGATATTGATCATGTGCTGCTCGATCACCTCGCCGATGGCGGCGAGCAGCGAGGGCACGTATCTGCCGCCGATCCAATAGCCGCCGCGCGGATCGAAGACGGCCTTCAGCTCCTCGACCACGAAGGAGACATCGCCGCCGCGCCGGAAGACGGCGCTGATCATGCGCGTGAGGCCGACCGTCCAGGCGTAATGCTCCATGTTCTTCGAGTTGATGAAGACCTCGAAGGGCCGGCGCCGCCCGTCCTGCACGATGTCGTTGACGGTGATGTAGATGGCGTGATCGCTCTCCGGCCAGCGCAGCTTGTAGGTCTGGCCGGGCAAGGCCTCGGGCCGGTCGAGCGGCTGGGTCATATAGACGACGCCGCCGGCCTCGTAGATGTCATGCGGCCGGGGCTGCGGCTGGGCGAGCGGCAGCTCGGACTGGGCCGGCCTCTCCGCCGGGGGCTTTACCTCGAGCACCGCCCCCGTCACGTCATTGGGCC
>DATHQQ010000475.1:0-7997 GCA_035482595.1 Verrucomicrobiia bacterium | reverse complement strand
CCAGACCCATGATGGCATTGCAGAGCGTCGTCTTGCCCATCCCGTTGCGCCCGACCACACCGAGCACGCCGATGGGCAGGGTCAGCGACACGCCTTGCAGGGCATGGGCATGGCCGTAATAGACGTGGAGATCGGCGATCTCGATCGCCGGCGCCGTCGGCCCTGTCGGTGTGGGCGCGGGATCAGCCATGACGCCCTCCGCCCAGATAGATGCGCTGGACATCGGGATCGTCCTGGATCTCCGCCGGCGTGCCATGCTTGAAGATCATGCCGTTGTGCATCACCGTGACCCGGTCGACGACGCGCAGCGCCACGTCGAGATCATGCTCGATGATGATGAAGCTCATGTAGCGCGGCAGCGCGTCCAGGATCTGGACCAGCTCGCGCCGCTCCCCCGGGGACAGCCCCGCCGCCGGCTCGTCGAACAGGATGCAGCGCGGGGCGCCGGCCAGCGCCATGCCGATCTCGAGCTGGCGCTGCTGGCCGTGGGAGAGCTCGGAGACGAGCTGCTCGCCGACGGAATCGAGATGCACCGCGTGGGCGAGGTCATGGGCGCTGCGCCGCGCCCCGTCATCCTCGCGCGGGCGAAGGAAACTGAGGCGCCCGCGGGTGACGCCCCGGGCCGCCAGATAGAGATTGTCCAGGACGCTGAGACCCCGGAACAGCATCGAGTTCTGATAGGTGCGCCGCATGCCACGGCGGATCCGCTCATAGGCGGGCAGATGGGTCACATCCTCGCCGAAGAAGCGGATGCGCCCCGCCGTGGGCGGGAAATCGCCGGTGATGGCGTTGAACAGGGTCGTCTTGCCCGCGCCATTGGCGCCCAGAATGCCGCGCCGCTCGCCGGCATCGACGGTGAGGTCGATGCCGGCGATGGCCTTGAGCGCGCCGAAGCTCCGGCTCACGCCCTCGAGGATGAGGGCGTGAGAACTGCCGGTCCGCTGCAGCCGGAGAGCTTCGGCCATGGTCTTCTGTCAGCCGGGTGCTACTTGCACTCGGGGTTGGTGCGGCTCACCGGACCCAGGGCCAGGAACTGGTCCTCCGGCGTGCCCAGGGTCTGATCCACCGCCGGGATGACCTTGACCACCTTGTTGTAGAGATTGCCGTCTTCGCCCTGGGCCACCTCGGTCAGGAAGATATCGGCGACGGCGTTGCGGTTCTTGTCGAGTTTGACCATGCCCGTCGGCGTGTCGACGGTCTCGCTGGCCAGCGCCGCACGGAATGCCTTCTGGCCGTCGGAGAGATCGCCATTGACCGTGTCGAGGGCCTCCATCATGGCCGAGGCTTCAACGTAATAGCCATGGGCGAAGAGGGAGGGCGAGGGGAAGCCGTTCGGATAGGCCTTCTTGTAGGCGGCGACGAAGGTCTTCCATTTCGGATTGTCCCAATTGTCGGCGATGGGTCCGGCCGAGGGCGTGCCAATGAGATAGGTCTTGGTCTTGCCCTTGGATCCCAGCACCGTCTGGTCGACGGTGATCGAGCCGCCGATCATCGGCTTGGTGCCGCCGGCCTGATCGTACTGGCTGAGGAAGTTGACTGCATCGGCACCGCCCAGCGCCACATAGACCGCATCGATGTCGTCGGGGATCGAGGCGACGATGCTGGAGAAATCCTTGTTGCCGATGGGCACCCAGAATTTGTCGACCACATGGCCGCCGGCCTTGCAATAGCCGAGCATGAAGCCGAAGACCTGGGTATAGGGGAAGGAATAGTCCTCGGCGACGACGACGATCTTCTTATAACCCTTGTCATAGGCATATTGGCCGAGACCCGCCTGCCATTGCGCCCCGTCGGTCGTGAAGCGATAGAAGTTCGGGGCCGGATCGCGAAGCGTCGTGTCCTGGGCCGCCGAGGTGCCGTTGATGAAGGTCACCTGCGGCTGGGTCTTGGCGTAGTTCTTGACCGCGATGCCCTCGTCGCCCGAGAGCGGGCCGATCAGGATCTGCACGCCGTCCTGCTCCACGAGCTTGCGGGCTGCGGCCACGGCGCTGTCCGGCGAGGCATCGGAGGAGCCCTTGACGATGACGAGCTTCTTGCCGCCCGCCATGTAATTGTGTTCCTGGAATGCCAGCTCCGCGCCCCTGACGCTGTCCTCGCCCAGCACCGTGAAGGCGCCTTCCAGGGTCGCCAGCAGGCCGACCTTGATCGTGTCTTCGGCATGGGCCGCCGCGGCCCCCACCGCCATCATCGCTGCGGCGCTCACCGCCAGCAGCGTTCGTCTCGATAGGCCTTTCATGGGTCTTCCTCCTCCCTCGATTGCCGGGGCTTGATCGGGCCCCCGGGTTTACCCTTGCTTTTGCCGCCAGCCGGCGGCGGCACCGCCCGATCTCGCCCAGCTTCTCACTTTTTCCCAGAGGCCCAGAAGGCCATCCGGCGAGATCAGCACGATGATCAGGAATGTCAGGCCGATGAGCGTGTTGAAGCGCTCCGGGTCGATCAGGTCGATGGCAAAATTGCGCAGCAGCACGAAGAGCAGCGCGCCGATGAAGGGGCCGATGGGATGGCGCAGGCCGCCCAGCACGGCGATCACCAGGATGTTGATGACCGGGCCGATGTCGATGGTCCCCGGCGAGACGCGCCCGTTCAGCCAGACATAGAGGATGCCGCCCAGGGCGGCGATGAAACCCGCGAAGCCATGGGCCACGACTCGATGCAGGTTGACATGGAATCCCAGCGCATTCATGCGCCGGGGGTTGTCGCGGATGGCCTGGAGGGCGACGCCGAAGGTGGAGCGCGAGACATAGAGCACCCCGCCATAGCTCAGCACCGCCACGGCGAGGCTGAGATAATAGAAGGGCAGGGGATCGCGCCAATTGATCCCCAGCAGCACCGGCGGCTGCAACCCGGCGAAGCCGCTATGGCCGTTGAAGATCGCGTAGTTCTGCCGCGTGAAATAGAAGAAGGCGACGCCGATGGCCAGCGTGATCATGATCGTATAGATGCCGCCGGTGCGCACCGAGATGAGACCGATGAGCAGCGCCAGGATCACGGCGATGGCGATGGAAAGCGGGATCGCCGCCCACCACGGCCAGTCCAGGCCGAGATGGGCGCTGTTCACCCCGATGACCGCGATCATGTAGCCGGCGGCGCCGGCGACGGTCATCTGGGAGAGGGAGACCATGCCGCCATAGCCGGCGAGGAACATGAGGGAGAGGGCGATGACGCCGAGGAAGAGGATCTGGGCGCCGATCTGGACCGTCCAGAAGGGGCTCGCCAGCAGGGGATAGATGATGAGGGCGGCGGCCGTCACCAGATGCCGCGGCGTCAGCCCGAGGCGCAAAGCGAGGGAGGGTGCGGGGCTTGCGGCGGCGGCGGTCATGCGGGCCGGCCCATGAGGCCCTGGGGCCGGACCGCCAGCACGGCCACCATGATGAGGAAGGTGTAGACCACGCCATAGGTGGGCGAATAGGCAAGCCCGATGGTCTCGGCGAGACCGATCAGAAGGGCGCCGATGGCCGCCCCCGTCACGCTCCCCATGCCGCCGACGATGACCACCACCAGGGAGGCCAGGAGATAGCGCACGTCCTCCCCCGGCGCGATGGAGAGCGCCGTGCCCCCCACCACGCCGGCAAAGCCCGCCAGCCCGGCGCCCAGCGCGAAGGTGATGGCGAAGATGCGCTGGGTATTGACGCCGGAGGCCTGGAGCATGGCCCGGTCGTCGACCCCGGCACGGATCATCATGCCGACCCGCGTCCGGTTGAGGAACAGCCAGAGCGCGATGCCGATGACGATGGAAGCACCCAGGAGTGCCAGGCGATAGATGGGATAGGCCCGCACCAGCGGCAGGCGGACGGCGCCATAGAGCCAGTCCGGCTGATCGAACTGATAGGTCTTGCCGCCCCAGATCGCCAGCATCAGATCGGCGAGCACGATGGAGATGCCGATGGTGACCAGGGTCTGGCGAAGTTCCTGCCCCTCCATGCGCCGGAAGATGCCGATCTGCAGCAGAAGCCCGACCGCCGCCATGGAGAGGAATCCTGCGGCCACGCCGGCAAACCAGGAGCCCGTGAGGTCGGCCGCGTCATAACCGATATAGGCCCCCAGCAGATAGAGCGAGCCATGAGCGAGATTGACGTTGCGCATCAGCCCGAAGACGAGGGTGAAGCCGCTCGCCACCAGGAAATAGAGGGCGGCGAGCGTGAACCCGTTCATGATGGTGAGCAGGAAAAGCCGCATCGCCCGCCGTCCGTAGCCCCCCTTTAAACGCCTTAGACGGCGATGCGCTGGCGCTGGGCCGACATCTCCGGCGCGCGGTGGAAGGTCCCGTCCTTCATGACCGCGAGAATGCGCTTGCGGTCCTGCAGGATGCGGATATTGGCCAAGGGATCGCCGTCCACCAGCAGGATGTCGGCGAGATAGCCCGGCTTCACCTGCCCCAGCTCATTGGGCCGGCCCATGATCGCCCCGCCGTGCTTGGTCGCCGCCAGCAGGGTGTCCATGGGCGATATGCCGATCATGTCGACGAAATATTCGAGATCCTTGGCGTTGGTGCCATGGGGCGTCCAGGCGAAGCCGTAGTCGCCGCCGGGCAGCACGCGGATGCCGCGCCGGTGCATCTTGCGCATGCACTCCACCGCGATCTCCAGCTCGCGGGCATATTGGATGCCGAGCGGGGAATCGGGCTTGATGCCCCAGGGTCCGGCATTGCGCGAGGTGTTGACGAGCCAGCCGATGCCGGGGCCGACGAAGAACTTGTCCTTGTTGGCCTCGAGCATGTCGAGGGCTTCCTCATCGGCATAGGAGGCGTGATAGATGATTTCGATGCCGTGGCGGACGCACATCTTGACCGATTCCGCCGAGCGCGCATGAGCGCAGAGGCGGAGCTTCCGCCGCTTGGCCTCCTTGACCGCCATGGCGACTTCCTCGTCGCTCATGGGCGTCTCCTCGGCGGCGCAATCCGTCATGTCCTCGCCCGAGAGGTTCAGCTTGATCAGATCGACGCCGTATTTGATGAACATGCGCACGGCCTTGCGCATCTCCTCGGGCCCCGTGACGATCCAGCCGAAGGAGAGCTCGCGCACATCGACATGGGGCGGGTTGGTATCGCCGAGCCCGCCCAGGGTCCCGATCTCCTGGCTATTGGCGAGATATCGGGGCCCCGGGATCTGGCCGCTGTTGATGGCGTTGCGGATCACCACGTCGAGGCGCGGCTTGGCCGCGGCGGCGCCGACGCAGGAGGTGAAGCCCATGTCGAGATACATCTTGGCATTGGTCGCCGCGAGCAGCGTGTGCTCCTCCGGCGGCATGCGGAAGATCGCGTCCAGCGAGCCCGCATTGTTCCAGGAGAAATGGGTATGGGCCTCGGTCATGCCCGGCATCAGCGTCGCCCCGGCCCCGTCGATGACCGTATGGCCGTTGGCCGGCACGGTGCGGCTGCCGCGGCCGACATGCTTGATGCGGTTGCCCTGGACCAGCACTTCCCCGAGATAGGGATGCTCGCCTGTGCCGTCGAAGATGCGGACGTTGGTGAACAGCGTGTTGCCCATGGCGCCCTCCTAGCGGCGTTTCGAGTGGGTGGGATATCCAGCCGTGTCACGCACGGCCGGCATAGAACTCCTTCAAGGCCGCAGTCGATTCCACCGGCCGCTCCAGCGTGGTCCAGTGGCCGCAGCGCGGCAGTATGACGAGACGGGCGCCGGGAATGCGCTCCGCCATGACCCGGGCGCCCGAGGGCGTGCCGACGGCGTCTTCCTCGCCGGTGACCAGCAGGGTCGGACAGGCGATCCGCGCGATATCGGCGGCTTCCGTGGCGGCCAGGGCCTCGCAGCCGCGGGCATAGCCTTCCGGATCCTGGCGCATCACGAGCTCGCGCACCAAGGCCACGGCCACGGGCTGGTTGTTGCGGGTATCGGTGGAGGTGGCCGCCTGAAGGATCTGGTCGGCGATGCCGGACATGCCTTCGGCACGCGCCTTCTTCGCCCGGTCGCGCAGGCCTTGGCGGCCTGCCTCCGGCGGGGCGAGCAGCGGGCCGAGCAGCGCCAGGCTTCGCACCAGCCTCGGCTCCTGCAGCGCCAGATGCTGGGCGACGATGCTGCCGAGCGAATGGCCGATGACATGGGCCCGCTCGATCTCCAGCGTGCGGGCGACGCGCTGGATCGCCTCGACGAAGAGCTGGATCGACAACCCCTCGCGCGGGGGGCTCCGCCCCGATCCCGGCAGATCCGGCCGCACGAACCGGTAGCGGTTGGCCAGCGCCAGGCAGGTGGGGGTGTAGAAATTCGAGGTGGCGCCGAGGCCGTGGATGCAGATTATGGCGTCGCCCTCCTTGGCGCCTCCGGGGCCCGGGCCATCGACCTCCACCGCCATGCGGTCGATGACCTGAGTGCTCATGCCGCCTCGCGGAAGGCGGCAACGGGATTCTCCAGCACGCCGATGCCGGCGATCTCGATGCGCACAACATCGCCTGCCCGCAGATATTTCGGCGGGTTGAAGCCGATGCCCACGCCGGCGGGCGTGCCGGTGGCGATGATGTCGCCCGGCAGCAGGGTCAGCCCCTTGGAGAGGGTCTCGATCAGGGTCGGCACGTCGAAGATCAGCGCCTTGGTATTGGCGTCCTGGCGCAGCTCGCCATTGACCCAGCAGCGCACGGCCGTGTCGGCCAGATCGATCTCGTCGGCGCTCACCAGCCAGGGCCCCATGGGGCAGAAGGAGTCCTGGGACTTCCCGATCAGCCATTGCTTGTGACGGCCCTGCAGGTCGCGGGCGGTCACGTCGTTGACGATGGTATAGCCGAAGACATGGTCGAGGGCCTGTCCGCGGGAGATGCCCCGGCCGCCCTTGCCGATCACCACCGCGAGCTCGGCTTCGTAGTCGACGGCCTCGCTGGCCCGGGGATCGATCAGGATCGGCGTGCTGGGCCCGGTGACGCATTCCGGGACCTTGGAGAAGATGATGGGGGCGTCGGGCACGGCGCCGGCGGCGGCGCTGGAGTCGAAGCCGCTCTTTGCGAACTCATGGGCATGCTCGTAGTAGTTCTTGCCGACGCAGAAGATGTTGCGCCGGGGCCGAGGCAGAGGTGCCTCGAGGGTGACCTGGGCCAGCGGAATGGCCGGTCCGGTCGCGGGCAAGGCGGTCCCGGCCGCCAGCCGCTCCACCAGGGCAAGGGCGCCCCGGCGCTCCTCCTCGGGGCTGAGCTCGAAGGCTTCGAGGGAATTGCCGTCGCGGGTCAGCCGGCCGACGGCCCGGCGATTCTGATGGCGGTAGGTGGCGATCCGCATCGGTCCTCCCGAATGAGCCAATGTTGCACCATTGACCCTTATGGTATATATATTTTGGCAGCCCCCTGGGTGGTTGTCAACGCAAGGGGACGACGACGCGACTCCCAATGGTTCAGGAATGGTGCTGATGATGGGTGTATTCAAATCGGCCGAGGATATGGCGGGCGACATGGCCCGCAAGATCGAGAAGGGCGAGTGGCCGGACGGCTTTCGCCTGCCGCCGGAGCGTGAGCTGGCGGCTGCCTATGGACTCGCCCGCAACACCGTGCGCCGGGCCCTGGACCAGCTCGATGACCGGGTCGTCCGGCTGGTCGGGCGGGGGACCTATGTCAAGGGACGCAGCCCCAGCCCGGGGCCGCAATTCCTCGGCCGGCTGAAGGAAGCGAGCCCCTCCGACGTCATGGAGGTCAGGCTCATCATCGAGCCCCACGCCGCCGCCCTGGCGGCCGTGCGAGCCAGCGCCGAGGATCTCGCCGCCATCGAGGATGCGCTGCGCAAGAGCCAGGCGGCCAAGGGGATAGCCGAGTTCGAGCATTGGGACGCGGCCTTGCATCTCGCCATCTTCCGGGCGGCCAAGAACGCGCTGCTGGTGGATTATTGCGAGGCCATCAACGCCGCCCGCAACCAGCCCCATTGGTACCGTCTGAAGCAGCGCAGCATGACCGAGGAGCGCCGCCGGCGCTACGACAGCGACCACGGCGCCATCGTCGCAGCATTGCTCCAGCGCGATGCCGAAGCCGCCCGCCGCCTCCAGCAAGCCCATCTGGCCCGGGTGCGCGA
>DATHQQ010000474.1:0-3855 GCA_035482595.1 Verrucomicrobiia bacterium | reverse complement strand
ATGACGTCCTGCGCCAGCGCCTCCTGCCGGCCCAGCCAGTCGCGGGGCTTCAGGCCCGTGACGCTGATGGCCCCGGCAGCCTGGCCGGTGCGGTCGAAGACGCAGGCACCGATGCAGGCCACACCCTCGGTATCCTCTTCGTCATCCACCGCATAGCCGCGCCGCGCCGTCTCGGCGAGATTGCTCATCAAGGCGCCGAGGCTGGTGATCGTCTTGGGCGTGCGTCGGGGCAGGCCGATCTTGCGCAGGATGGCCCGGGCATCTTCCGCCGGCCGCGCGGCCAGCAGGGCTTTTCCCACGGCGGAGCAATGGGGCAGCTCGCGCCGGCCCAGCGCCGAATCGAAACGCACCGCCCCCGGCGCGTCGATGCGGCCCACCACGACCGCATAGCCCTCATCCAGGATGGCGACGCGGGAGGTGAGGCCGATCTCCGCCGTCAGCTCGCGCAGCACCGGCAGTGCGATATCGGCGAGCGCGATATTGCCGACGGCGAGGTCGCCCAGCCGCGCCAGGCTGAGCCCCAGCCGATAGCGCCGGTTGGCCCCGGCCCCGGCATCGGCGACGAAGCCATGGGCGAGCAGGGTCTGCAGGATCGCATAGGTGGCGGCCTTGGAGAGGCCCTGGCCGAGGGCGAGGTCGGTGAGGCGCGCGCCCTCGCGGCCGCGCGCCGCGATCAGCTCCAACAGGTCGAGGGCGCGCCCCAGGCTCTGCACCCGGTAGCGCTCCGGCGCCGCCGCCATGCCCACCGGTTGTGCCGGGGAAATATTCGCCGTGGTCTTCAAGGTGAGGGGCTCATTGACTCGTTTTTGCCGCGGGGCATAAGATAGCATCAGCAAACACGATTTTTCTATACCAAACACGGGAGAGATACGGGCATGGCGGACGCGCCGCGAAAACTGCGCTCCAGCGACTGGTTCGGCGGGGCCGGCAAGAATGCCTTCATGCACCGCAGCTGGATGAAGAACCAGGGCCTGCCCGCCCATCTCTTCGACGGCCGGCCGGTCATCGGCATCTGCAATACCGCCTCCGAGCTCACCCCCTGCAACGCCCATCTCGACGGCATCGCCGAGCATGTGAAGCGCGGCGTCTACGAGGCCGGCGGCTTCCCTCTCGAATTCCCCGTCATGTCTCTCGGCGAATCCAACCTGCGCCCGACGGCCATGCTGTTCCGCAATCTCGCCAGCATGGATGTGGAGGAATCGATCCGCGGCAATCCCATCGACGGGGTGATCCTGCTGGTGGGCTGCGACAAGACCACGCCGGCATTGCTGATGGGGGCGGCGAGCTGCGATCTGCCCACCATCGCCGTCTCGGGCGGGCCGATGCTGAACGGCAATTTCCGGGGCGAGGCCATCGGCTCGGGGACCCATGTCTGGCGCGTCTTCGAGGAATTGAAGGCGGGCAAGCTGACGGTCGAGGACATCATGGCCGCCGAGCAGGGGCAGAGTCGGTCGGCCGGCAGCTGCATGACCATGGGCACCGCTTCCACCATGGCGAGCATGGTGGAAGCGCTGGGCATCGGCCTCACCGACAATGCGGCCATCCCCGCCGTCGATTCGCGGCGCGGGGTGTTGGCCCATATGGCGGGGCGGCGCATCGTCGAGCTGGTGCGCCAGGACATCCGCATGTCCCAGATCATGACCCGCCGGGCCTTCGAGAACGCCATCCGCGTCAACGGCGCCATCGGGGGGTCGACCAATGCTGTGATCCATCTGATCGCCGTTGCCGGCAGGCTGGGCGTCGCTCTCGGGCTCGACGACTGGGACCGCCTCGGCCGCGGTGTGCCCACCATCGTCGATCTGATGCCCTCGGGCCGGTTCCTGATGGAGGATTTCTACTATGCCGGCGGGCTTCGCGCCGTCATGGCCGCCATCGCCGAGGCCGGGATGCTGCATCTCGATCAGCCGACCGTCTCGGGCGAGACCATCGGAGAAATCTGCAAAAGCGCGGCCAATTACAATTCCGAGGTCATCCGCCCGCTGGACAACCCTCTGACGCCCGAGGGCGGCATCGCCATATTGCGCGGCAATCTGGCCCCTAGCGGGGCAGTCATCAAGCCCTCGGCGGCGACGCCGGCCCTGATGCAGCACAAGGGCCGCGCGGTCGTCTTCGAGAATATCGAGCACTATCATGCGCGCATCGACGATCGTGCTCTCGACATCGACGAGACCTCGGTGATGGTGCTGAAGAACTGCGGCCCCAAGGGCTATCCGGGGATGGCCGAGGTCGGCAATATGCCGCTGCCGGCCAAGGTGCTGAAGAAGGGCGTCACCGACATGGTGCGCATCTCCGACGCTCGGATGAGCGGCACGGCCTATGGCACGGTGGTGCTCCATACCGCCCCGGAGGCGGCGGTGGGCGGGCCTCTCGCTTTGGTCCAGGACGGGGATATGATCGAACTCGATGTGGCGGGACGCCGGCTGCATCTCGACGTCTCCGAGAGCGATCTCGCCGGGCGCCGTCGCCGTTGGACTCCGCCGGAGCCGGCCATGGAGAGCGGCTATCAGCGGCTCTATGTCGAGCGGGTGCTGCAGGCCGATCGCGGCTGCGACCTCGATTTCCTCGTCGGCAAGCGCGGCGCCGCGGTGCCGCGACATTCCCATTGAGGCCGTGACAGGAATGACCGGAGAGATCGAGAACGGCGCCGTCTATCCCAGCCTGAAGGACCGCGTCGTCTTCATCACCGGCGGGGGCAGCGGCATCGGGGAGAGCCTGGTCGAGCATTTCTCGGCCCAGGGTTCGCGCGTCACCTTCGTGGATCTGGCCGAGGCGCCGTCGCGCGCTCTGGTCGAGCGCTTGCGTCAAAAGGGCGGCGGCGTGCCGGACTACATCCCCTGCGATCTGCGCCGCATCGAGGATCTCCAGGCGGCGATCGCGACGACGGCGGAGAAGCATGGGCCCATCCGGGTGCTGATCAGCAATGCCGGCAATGACGACCGCCATCGCAGCGAGGACGTGACGGTCGAATATTGGGACGAGCGCATGGCGGTCAATCTGCGCCATCAGTTCTTTGCCGCCCAGGCCGTGCGGCCGCAGATGCGCGATGCCGGCGGCGGCTCGATCATCAATTTCGGTTCCATCACCTGGCTGGTGGGGGATGGCGACTGCCCGGCCTATGTCACCGCCAAGGCCTCCATCACCGGCATGACCCGGGCGCTGGCCCGCGAGTTCGGGCCGGAGAACATCCGGGTCAATTGCATGCTGCCCGGCTGGGTCATGACCGAGCGGCAGATGCGCCTCTGGCTGACGCCGGAGGGCGAGCGCCAGATCGACGAGCGCCAATGCCTCAAGGGAAGACTCTATCCGCCCGATATCGCCCGCATGGCGCTGTTCCTGGCGGCCGATGACAGCCGGATGTGCAGCTCGCAGAATTTCATCGTCGACGGCGGCTGGGTCTGACGCCGCCGTCCGCAAGGAGAGGGGATATCATGCGTCTGGTACAATATCGCGATGCCGATGGCGCCCGGAAGGTCGGGCTGGTCACGGAGGACGGCAATCATCTGCGCCCGATTCGGGGCGCATCCACGGTCTATGAGCTGGCCGGGGCGGCGGCGGAGCGGGGCGGGGGCCTCGCCAAGCTGGCGGAGGAGCGGGCGGGGTCCGAGCGGATCGACTATCCGGCCCTGCTGAAGGAGGGGCGTGTGCTCGCCCCCCTCGATCATCCGGAGCCCGCCCGTTTCTGGGTCACCGGCACCGGCCTCACCCACATCGGCAGTGCGGCGGCCCGCAACAAGATGCATGAGGTCACCCATGGCGACGCGGCACCGCTGTCGGATTCCATGAAGATCTTCCGCATGGGAATCGAAGGGGGCAAGCCGGGCGAAGGCAAAGTCGGCGTGCAGCCCGAATGGTTCT
>DATHQQ010000473.1:0-2560 GCA_035482595.1 Verrucomicrobiia bacterium | reverse complement strand
GGCACCGATGGATGACGGCGAGGATTGGCTCGAACGGGTGGCGGGGCCCGGCGACGGGGAAGCCGATCTCGCCGAGCGCGACCGGCTGCGGCGCTGCCTGCAACGGCTCGACGAGCCCCAGCGCAGCTGCATCCTGCTGGCCTATTGCGACGGCTACTCGCGCGACGAGCTGGCGACGCGCTATGACACCCCCGTGAACACGATCAAGACCTGGCTCCATCGCAGCTTGGCCGTGCTGCGCACCTGCCTGGAGGCCCCATGACCTCCGACATCCCCTCGACCCGCGCCGGCGAATATGTGCTGGGGACCCTGGCGGGAGCCGAATGCGAGGCCTTCCGGGCGGCGCTCGCCACCGATCCCCAGCTGCAAGCGGAGGTTCGCGAATGGGAAAGGCGGCTTGCCCCCCTTTCCGGCGCGGTCTCTCCGGAAAGCCCGTCGCCCGCGGTCTGGAGCGCAATCGAGGGGAAGCTTGCGGCCCGCGAAGCGGCACCGGCAGAAGTCAGAGTGCCGGCGACGGATACGGCCGCGGCCACCGTTGTCCGTCTGCGGCGCTCGGTCAGATTCTGGCGGGGTATTGCGGCCACGGCCGGGGCGCTCGCGGCGGTCCTGATCCTGCTCATCGCCGGCAGCGTTCTTTGGCCGAAGCTGGATGTGGGTCAGTATCCCGGGGGGCGGGAATATCTCGCCGTGGTGAACCGCGGCGGCGACCTCCCGGCGCTGATCGTCCGGGTGGATACACGGGAAGGAATCGTCACGGTCCACGCGCTCGGGGCCGAAGCGCCGCCGGGCCGCAGCCTGGAGCTCTGGTACATCGCCGCGGGCAAGACCCCGAAATCCCTGGGCTTGGTCGGGAGTTCCGCGACCCCCATCCTCGTCCCCGCGGTGCTTCGGCCGGACGGCGTCGAGGGTGCCGCCTTCGCGGTGACGGCGGAGCCGAAAGGGGGTTCGCCCACCGGCAGCCCGACCGGTCCCATCCTCTATTCGGGCAAGCTCGTCGAGGTGCAGCGCTGACCGATCAGAGGCGCGCGCGCGTCACGGGCTGATCGGAGTCGTCCTCCCCCTCGGGCCCCGGCGGCAGGGCCGCCAGATCCTCCTCGGCTTCGACGATTCCCTGAGCCAGCGCCCGTTCGAACCAGTCGCGCGCTTCCTCGGGCTGCGGCTCATCGGTGGCGCCGGCGGCCAGATATCGTCCCAGCATCAGCTGGGCATAGCCGTGGCCCTCTTCGGCGGCGGATGTCAGCCAGCGCTGGGCGATCTTGCGATCGGTCGGGATCTGGTGCCCGCCGCCATGGAGCGCCCCCAAAGCGAACATGGCACCGACATGGCCTTCGGCGGCGGCTTTCTCGAAGAGCTGCAGGGCCGCGGGGATGTCGGCGGGGCCGCCGCGACCGTTCACCATCATCTCGGCCAGCGCGACTTCCGCATCCGGCAGGCCGGAATCGGCGGCGCGGGCGAACCAATCGCGCGCTGCCGTCAGGTCCGCGGCAACGCCACGCCCATCGGCCAGCATGCGGCCGTAGATATATTGGGCCTGCGGCAGGCCTTCGGCGGCCTGTCGCAGCCATTTTGCGGCCTGCTCGTCGTCGGCTTCCATGCCCACGCCCTTGGCAAGGGCTATTCCGAGATTGAAGGACGCCACGAGGTCCCCCGAGGCGGCCGCCTGCTCGAACCATCGCGCCACGCTGGCGGGATCCTCGGGGTTGCCGGCTCCCTGCAGTACGAGATTGGCAAGATCGACCTGCGAGCGCTCGTCGCCGGCTAAGGCCGATACGCGCAGCCAGCGGGCCGCCTCCTCCGGATCCGGTGCGACGCCCTCGCCGGTCAAATACAGCGACCCCAGGGCATGGGCGGCGGCCTTGTGACCGGCTTCCGCGGCCCGGCGGTACCAGCTCGCCGCCTGGGTGTAGTTCGGCGGCAGCTCGCCGTTGCTGATATTGAGGTCGGCGACCAGCACGGCGGCTTCCGCATCGCCAGCCAGCGCCGCCCGGCGCAACCAGGTTTCGCCATTGAGTAGGTCCTGCTTGACGAACTGCCCCTCGATCAGCGCAAGACCCCAGCGGGTCTGGGCCGAGCGCACGCCCAGCTCGGCCGCATTCCGATAGAGCTCCATGGCGGCAGCCGGATCGCGTGCCAGGCCCACGCCCTGCTCCGCCATCACCCCCAGGAGATAAACCGCCGTGGGCAACATTGCCTGGGCGGCGCGCCCCAGATAGTCGGCCACCTGGCGCCGACCGGGGGCATCATGGGTTCGCGGTGCCAGGGAGAGGGCGTAGCCGAGGCAACCTTCCGGGCAGCCGGCGGCGGCGGAGCGCTCATACCAGCGATGAGCGGCCTCCAGGTCGCGCATCGCCTCGGGACCATTCGTCAGGACATAGGCCAGCATCGCCTGGCCCTGGGCCGAACCCGCTTCCGCCGCCTGGCGCGACCATTTCAGGGCCGAATCGTAATCCGGACCCGCCTGCTCCTCGGTGACAAACAGGCGGTCGGCTTGTCCGTCCCCGGCAATCGTCCTGAGATCGGCCAGGCCGTTCACGCAGAGGGCCGCCAGCAATGTCTGGGC
>DATHQQ010000472.1:0-4735 GCA_035482595.1 Verrucomicrobiia bacterium | reverse complement strand
CCGGCACGATGTCGCGGCGGCCGAGACGGTCGGCCGGGTCGATCATGCGCGCCTAGCCTTCATCGCCGGGGAGTTCCGGGCCCTGGGCTTCGCCCCCGCCGATGCCTGGACCCGGGCACGGCTCTTCTATCTCCATCTCCTGGGGGAGCATGCGCTGGCCTTCGAGGAGCGCGGGCTCCCGGAGCGCCTCGCCGAAGCCGCGCGTGTCTTGGCGCTGCTGGCCGGGCAGGGGAATTGACCGTTACGTGTTTTGCGTATAAGCTGAAAATGTAAAACCCCGAATGCCTGTAGATTCCCTGCAGAAACAGGTCGGAGGACCTAGCCCCTGAGCGTCCCGCCCGTCGCCTTGTTGACGGCGGCGACGATTTTCGCGCCCACGGCCTCGATCTCCGCCTCGGTCAGGGTGCGCTCCGTCGGCTGCAGCACGACCGAGAGCGCGATCGATTTGCGGCCCTCGCCCAAGGCTGTGCCCTCGAACTGGTCGAAGACGGAGACATTGGTGATCAGCGCCTTGTCCGCGCTTCTGGCGGCGCGGACCAGCTTCTCCGCCGGGGTATCCGCGGCGACGACAAAGGCGAAGTCGCGCTCTATGGGCTGGAAAGGCGAGACCTTCAGCAGCGGCCGGCCCGGCCCCGTCTTGGCGCGGGGCTGGGGGATGCGGTCGATATCGGTCTCGAAGGCGACCGCTGGTCCCTTCACGTCGAGGGTGGCCAGCACGCGCGGATGCAACTCGCCGAAGCTGGCCAGCACCGTTGCCCCCAGCCGCAGCACGCCGGAACGCCCGGGATGGAACCAGGCCGGCGCGTCCGTGGTGGTCTGCAGATTCTCGACCGGTGCCCCCAGCGCCGTCAGCAAAGCCAGCGCATCGGCCTTGGCGTCGAACAGATCCACGGGACGCGGCGTGGCTGCCCAATGGCGCGGTGCATTGCGCCCGACGCGCAGTGCTCCGGCAGTCAGGCGCTGATCCTTGGGCGCGATGCCCTCATACCGCGGCCCGACCTCGAACAGCGCCACAT
The DNA here is from genome assembly GCA_035482595.1 of Verrucomicrobiia bacterium. Classification (GTDB taxonomy): domain Bacteria; phylum Pseudomonadota; class Alphaproteobacteria; order Dongiales; family Dongiaceae; genus DASXQK01. Next base: position 3,719 of record DATHQQ010000472.1, on the reverse strand, counting down.
CGCCATACCCGCGCGCCGCATTGCGTCCCGCCGCCGCCAGGAGATTGGGCAGCAGGGAGGGCCGCATCTGGTCGAGATCGGCGCTGATGGGATTGACCAGGGCCAGCGCCGCCGCACCGCCGCCGAAGAGGGTGGCCCAATCGCGGCGCATGAAGGAGAAGGTGACGGCCTCCAGCAGCCCGCGCTCGGCCAGCAGGCGCTTGGCATGCACGGCGCGGCGCTGGGAGGGCGTGGTCGCCGGGGCCGGCACGGCGGAGGTGCGGGGCAGGGAGACGGGCTCGACACGATCATAGCCCCAGACCCGCACCACCTCCTCGACGAGATCGGCCTCGCCTTCCACATCGGCGCGCCAGGAGGGCGGCTGGACCTTCAGGAGATTGGCGCCGCGCTCGACCTCGAAGCCCAGCGCCTCGAGGATGCGAACCGCCTCGGCCACCGGCACTTCGACGCCGCCGAGGGCGGCGATGCGCTCGGGCCGGAGCGAGAGACTCCGCCGCCAGCTCGGCATCTCCCCCGCCGCGACCACATGGCTCGCCTCGCCGCCGCAGAGCTCAAGCACCAGCCTCGCGGCGACCTCCGCCCCCCATTGGGCCGACATCGGATCGAGCCCGCGCTCGAAGCGGTAGCGCGCATCGCTCTCGATGCCGAGCTTGCGGCCGGTCTCGGCGGTGCGGATCGGGTCGAACAGCGCCACCTCCAGGAACATCGCGGTGGTGGCCTCGGAGCAGCCGGATTCCTCGCCGCCCATGACGCCGCCGATACCGTGCAGGGTCTTGGCATCGGCGATGACGGTCATGCTCGGGTCGAGCTCATAGCTCCGCCCGTCGAGGGCCAGGATCATCTCGCCCGGCTGCGCAAGCCGCATAGTGAGATCGCCCGCGAGCTTGGCGGCGTCGAAGACATGAAGCGGCCGGCCAAGATCGAAGGTGACGTAATTGGTGATGTCGACCAGGGCGGAGATCGGGCGCAGGCCGATCGCCGTCAGCCGGTCCTGCAGCCAGCGCGGCGAGGGGCCGTTCCTGAGGCCGCGGAAATAGCGCCCGACCACCAGGGGGCAGGCGCTCTCTTTGCCCGCCGGCAGATCGCGATGCCAGCGGATCGGGCTCTCGAAGCTTCCCGTGACCGGCGAGAGATCCCGCGGTGTCAGCCGGCCGAGGCCCGATGCTGCGAGATCGCGGGCGATGCCGGCCACGCCCAGGCAATCGGCCCGGTCGGGCGTGACCTTGACGTCGATCAGGGGATCGTCGAGCCCCATGACCTGGGCGAAGGGCGCCCCCACCGGAGCGTCCTGCGGCAGCTCGATGATGCCGTCGTGATCCTCGCCCAGCCCCATCTCGCGGTTGGAGCAGAGCATGCCGTTGGATTCGACGCCGCGGATCACCCCGGCCTTGAGGTCCAGCCCGGTGCCGGGGATGCGGCTCCCGACGGCTGCGAAGACGCCCTTCATGCCGGTGCGCGCATTGGGCGCGCCGCAGACCACCTGGACCTGGCCGCTGCCGGTATCCACCAGGCAGACCCGGAGCCGGTCGGCATTGGGATGCGGCTTGGCCTCCACCACATAGCCGACGGTGAAGGGGGCGAGATCGCGGGCCGGATCCTCGATGCTCTCGACCTCGAGGCCGAGCGCCGTCAGCTGGCGTGCGATATCGGCGGTGCTGGCCTCCGTCTCCAGATGCTCCTTCAGCCAGGAGAGCGTCATCTTCATCGGGCGATCCCCCCGACGAGATTGGGAATGTCGAGCGGCAGAAAGCCGTAGTGGCGCAGCCAGCGCAGATCGCCGTCGTAGAAGGTGCGCAGGTCCGGGATGCCGTATTTCAGCATGGCGATGCGCTCGATCCCCATGCCGAAGGCGAAGCCCTGATAGCGGGATGAATCGATGCCGCCCATCTCCAGCACCTTGGGATGGACCATGCCGCAGCCCAGGATCTCCAGCCAGTCGCTGCCGGCGCCGATCCTGAGCTCGCCGCCCGCCCGCGAGCAGCCGATGTCGAGCTCCGCCGAAGGCTCGGTGAAGGGGAAGAAGCTGGGGCGGAAGCGCACCGGCAGCTCGGCGATGGCGAAATAGGCGCGGCAGAAATCGATCAGGCAGCCCTTGAGATGGCCCATATGGGTCGCCTCGTCGACCACCAGCCCCTCGACCTGATGGAACATGGGCGAATGGGTCATGTCGCTGTCGAAGCGATAGGTCCGGCCGGGCGCGATGATCCGGATCGGCGGCTGATGCTTCTGCATATGGCGCACCTGGACCGGCGAGGTATGGGTGCGCAGCACCAAGGGCGCCACATCGTTCTGTGGTGAGGCGACCTGCTCCGACAGGTAGAAGGTGTCATGCATCTGGCGCGCTGGATGGGCCGGCGGGATGTTGAGGGCGGTGAAATTGTGGAAATCGTCCTCGATATCCGGCCCCTCGGCGACGGAGAATCCCATCTCGCCGAAGATGGCGACGATCTCGTCCATGGTCTGGCTGACCGGATGGATGCGGCCTTCGGCTTCGGGGCGCGGCGGCAGCGTGACGTCGACGCGCTCCTTGGCGAGCCGGGCGTCCAGCGCGGTCTCGGCGAGGTCGCTCTTGCGCGCGTCCAGTGCTGCGGCGACTGCTTCCTTCAGGGCGTTCAGGCGCTGGCCGGCCTCGCGCCGCTCCTCGGGGCCGAGGCCGCCGAGGGTCTTCATGAACTGGGTGATCTCGCCCTTCTTGCCCAGGGCCTCGACCCGAACCCGATCCAGATCCTCCAGCGAGGCGGCGGCCTTGGCCGCCCCCAGCCATTTATCCCTGACCTCGTCCAGCTGCTGCATGATTCCCGAATCCCAAAAAGAAAAAGGGCCGACTGATGCGGCCCCTCCCGTTCTCCTCGACTTGCCCGTGCCTCTAGCGGGTGACCGCCTCCGGGCACGGCCGCTTGCGGGGCCGCGTGAACACGGGGGTCTCGCTGCTAAATCGACGTGCGTCCATGGCCGGGGAATATAGGGCAATCCTGGAAGTCGCAGCAATACCGGATTGGATCGGCCTGCGGCGGGGCGAAGGCGGAAGACCCGCTGCCCTGCCGCGCCGTCGGAACTGCCTATTTCGCCAGGGCCGCCTGGGCCTGCTTCACCAGGGCGTCGAAGGCCGCCGGATCCTGGAAGGCCAGATCGGCGATCACCTTGCGGTCGAGCTCGATGCCCGCCCGCTTGATGCCGTTGATGAACTGGGAATAGGTCAGGCCATGCTCGCGGACGCCGGCGTTGATGCGCTGGATCCACAAGCCGCGGAAGGCCCGCTTCTTGTTGCGGCGATCGCGATAGGCATAGCGAAGGCCCTTCTCGACCTTCTCGATCGCGATGCGGTAGTTCGTCGAGGCGCGGCCGCGGTAGCCTGCCGCCGCTTCGACCATCTTCTTGTGCCGGGCGTGAGTGGTGACGCCCCGTTTGACGCGTGCCATGGGGGAGCCTCCTTATCCGTTCGGCAGGAAAAAGCGTTTTACTTTGATGGCATCCGGTTCCGCCATGACCTCGGGCCCGGTGTGCTGGCGCTTCATCTTCTTGGGACGGCTGATCTGGCGGTGACGGCGCTGCGAGGGATACATCTTCACCTTGCCGCTGCCGGTTAGCTTGAAGCGCTTCTTGGCGCCGCTATGGGTCTTCATCTTGGGCATTTCATGTTTCCTTGTATGGGGTCGATTCGAAAGGACGGTTTGGGCATGCCCTGCCGTGGCCGTCTCAGGTTCCCTGATGGGAAGCGG
>DATHQQ010000471.1:0-11519 GCA_035482595.1 Verrucomicrobiia bacterium | reverse complement strand
GCCGCCGGCCGAAACCCCGCCCGCCTATAAGGAGCTCGACGGCTGGAAGCAAGCCACGCCCCAGGATGCCGGCAGCAATGCCGCCTGGTGGTCGGTCTACAAGGATCCCGTGCTCGACGGGCTGATGCGCCAGATCGACATCTCGAATCAGAATCTCATCGCCTCGGAGGCCGCCTATCGCCAGGCCCTGGCGATCACCGCCCAGGCCTGGTCCAACCTCTTCCCGACCCTCAGCGCCAATGCCGGGGCGCAAAGGGTGGGACAGGGCGGCATGAGCGGCACCGGCGTGATCAGCGTCGGGGGGAGCCTCAGCTGGGAGATCGACCTATGGGGCCAGATCCGCCGCAATATCGAAAGCGCCTCGGCCAGCGCGCAGGCCTCCGGCGCCCAGCTCGCCGGGGTGCGGCTCTCGGCCCAGGCGGCGCTGGCGACAAATTATTTCGAGCTCCGCATCGCCGACGATCTGCAAAGCCTGCTCAATGCCACGGTGGTGGCCTTCGCCCGCTCGCTGCAGATCACCCAGAACCGCTACGATGCCGGCACGGCCGCCAAGACCGATGTCGCTTCCGCCGAGACCCAGCTCGAATCGACCCGGGCCCAGGCGATCGACGTCGGGGTCGGCCGGGCGCAATTCGAGCACGCCATTGCCGTGCTGATCGGCAAGCCGCCTTCGGAGCTGAGCATCGCGCCGCTGCCGAAATTCGCCATCGCCCCGCCATCGGTGCCGGTGGGCGTGCCCTCCGAACTGCTGGAGCGCCGGCCCGACATCGCCTCCGCCGAACGCCTCATGGCCTCGGCCAATGCCCAGGTCGGCGTGGCCGTCGCCGCTTTCTTCCCCACCATCACCCTCACCGGCTCCTATGGTTATGTCGGCCCCGCGCTCAGCGGGCTGCTCTCCGTCTCCAACGCCGTCTGGGCCGTGGGGCCGCAGCTCGCCTTCACCGTCTTCGATGCCGGCAATCTCAGCGCCCAGCTGGAGCAGGCGCGCCAGGTCTATAACCAGAATGTGGCCCTCTATCGCCAGACCGTGCTCACGGGTTTCCAGCAGGTCGAGGATCAGCTGGTCGCGCTGCGGCTGCTGGAGCAGGAGGCGGTGGTGGAGGACAAGGCGGTCCAGGCCGCCATCTTGGCCGAGCAGCTGACTCTCAATGACTATGAGGCGGGGACGGTGGACTACACCGCCGTCATCACGGCCCAGACCAATTCCCTCAACAACCAGCAGACGGCGCTGGCCATCATGCAGAATCGCATCCTGGCCGATGTGCTGCTGATCCAGGCCCTGGGCGGCGGCTGGAACGTCACCCAGATGCCGCCCGGCGGATAAAAGCCCTCAGCTGAATCCCGCGACGCGCTTGGCTGTCTCGGGATCGAGGAATCCGCGCACCGTGGCCTCGGTCTCCGCGGCCATCGAGGCATCCAGCCCGCCCCCCGCGCGGCGCGCGAATATCCGCCGCAGGTCGGCCACCCGCTCCTGGGGCAAGGCCGCGATTCGCCGCGCGAGCGCCAGGGCCTCGGGCAGCAGAACATCGTCGGGCACCACCTTGCGGATCAGCCCCCAGCTCTGGGCCTCGCCCGCGTCAAAGCGCTCCCCCAGCATGATCAGTTCGCGCGCCCGCTGCAGCCCGACCAGGCGCGGCAGCAATTCCGTGACGCCGCCGGTGACGAAGACGCCCAGCGAAAGCTCGGGGAAGAAGAAGCGCGTTCCCTCGGCGGCGATGGCGAAATCGCAATTGATGACCCATTCGAGCCCGCCCCCCACGGCCCAGCCGCGGATCGCGCCGATGACTGGCTTGTCGCCCAGCACCATCGCGCGGGTGACATCCTGGATGCGCTCGATATAGGCCCGGGTCGAGGCTTCGCCGCCGGACTGGGAGCCGAATTCCTTCAGATCATCGCCCGCGCAGAAGGCGCGCCCCGCGCCGGTGAGGACGATCGCACGGATGGCGGGCGCGCGATTGGCCGCGTCCAGCGCCTGGATCAGATCCTCGAGCAATTCCGGCACGATCGCGTTCAGGCGATGGGGCCGGTTCAAGGTGAGGAGGCGCAAGCCTTCCTCGATATCCTCGCTCAAGACGGTACCGGACATCAGCGGTCCTTTCTGATGACGCGCCGGGTCTTGCCCTCGCTGCGCGGCAGGCTTCCGAAGGGGAGCAGGTCGATGCGCGCGCTCACGCCGAGATCGCGCTTGATGGAAGCGGCGAGAGAATCGGCGAGCGCCGGTGCCGCCGCCCAACCCTCGGCGGTCTCCACCTCCACCTGCAAAAGGTCGTAAGGCGCCGGCCCTTCGAGCCGGATGCGGTATTCGCCGGATAGCGCATCGTTGCGGTTGATCACGGAAGCGATCTGCGCGGGAAAGACATTGATGCCGCGCACCACCACCATGTCGTCGCTGCGGCCGACGACGCGAAAACGCGGCGCGCTGCGCCCGCAGCGCGCCGGGCCGGTCCCCGTCAGCAGGATGATATCGCCGGTGCGGAAGCGCACCAGCGGCTGGCATTGCCGGCTGACATGGGTCAGGACCAGCTCGCCCCGTTCGCCCTCGCGCCAGGGCAGAGCCGCACAGGTCGCAGGATCGATCAACTCGGGATGCAGCACGTCCAGCGCCATGAAATGCAGGTCATTGTCGAGCTCGCTCTGGCCCGCGAAATTGCAGAAGACATCGGTGACACCGTAGTTGGCATTGCGGGCCGTGAAGCCCCAGACCGCCTCCAGGCGCCGGCGGAAATCGGGATCGTCCAGGCCGGACTCCCCGCCGAAGAGCCCGAGGGTGAGGCCGAGATCGCGCGGCCGAAGATCGGGGAAATGCTCGGCGATGACCCGCTCCAGCACCGCCGGATAGGAGGGCGTGCAGGAGATGGCCGTGATCTCGAGCTCTAGGATGGTTCGGACCAGCTGTTGCGTCTCCCCGACGCCGAAGGGAATGACCGCCGCTCCCGTCGCCTCCAAGGTCGCGTGATCGGTATAGCCGCCCATCCAGAGCCGGTAGTTCAGGCAATGGACCACGCGATGCCCTGGCCCAAGACCGCTGGCCGCCTGGGCCCGGGCGCCCACCATCGCCGTCTCGCGCGCATCTTGAGCGGAGAGCGCCAGGTTCATCGCCGTGCCCGTGGTGCCGGAGGTCCGATGGATGCGGGCGATCGCGCTCTCGGGCGCCGCCAGATAATCACCGAAGGGTGGATGCAGCCGCTGGCTCTCGCGCAGCATCTCCTTTTCGATCAGCGGCGCTTCGGCGAGCTCTTCCAGCCGCCGCGGCAATTCCTTCCGGCCATAGACGCGGCGATGCAGCGCCGAGGACGCAGCGACATAGGCGCGCTGGCGCTCCCAGCAGGCCTGGCGATGAGCGGCGAGGATATCGAGGCCGGCAAAATCGGCGCGCTCGATGAGCATTGCTGGATGGCCCCGGGCGAAGAAGATGTTCCGGCGGCATCATGCCACAGCGCTCTCCCCCTCGCCCGCGCTTTGAAGCCGACGGCGGCGCCCTCAGGCCGTCGCCACCGCCAGGGGCGCCTCGGCACGCGGCTTCAGGCCCAGGAGGCGGCAGACCGCCATGGTCAGATGCGGGCGGTTCAGGGTGTAGAAGTGGAACTCCTTGACCCCATAGGCGGCCAGCGAGGTGCATTGCCCGGCGGCGACCGTGGCGGCGACCAGCTCGCGCGTCGAGGGATCGTTGTCGAGTCCCTCGAAGAGACCCGCGAGCCAGTCCGGCACCGAGGTGCCGCAGCGCCGGGCGAAGTTCACCATCTGGCCGAAATTGGTGACAGGCAGGATTCCGGGCACGATCTCGCCCTCGATGCCCGCCTTGCGCGCTCTCTCCACAAAACGCAGGAAGACCGGGACGTCGAAGAAGAACTGGGAGATCGCACGCGTCGCACCGGCATCGAACTTGCGCTTCAGATTGTCGAGGTCGGCCTCGGGCGAGAGCGCCTCGGGATGGGTCTCGGGAAAGGCGGCGACGCTGATCTCGAAATCGGCGACGCGCTTCAGGCAGGCCACCAGCTCCGCGGCGCAGCGCACGCCGCCGGGATAGGCCTGATAGCCTTCGGTGCCGGCCGGCGGATCGCCGCGGAGCGCCACGATATGGCGCACGCCCTCCGCCCAGTAGTCGGCCGCCAGCGCCTCGATGTCCTCCCGCGTGGCGCCGACACAGGTCATGTGGGCGGCAGCCGTCAGACTTGTCTCCCGGCGCATCCTCATGACCGTATCCCAGGTCGCCGTCCGCGTGGTGCCGCCGGCACCGTAGGTGCAGGAGACGAAGCGGGGCGCAAGTGGCTCCAGCCGCTTCATGGTCTGCCAGAGCTGCTCGCCCGCCTCGGCATTGCGCGGCGGGAAGAACTCGAAGGAGACGACGACATCCGGGTGCGTCGCGCCGAGGCGCGGAGGCTCGAGGATCATGCAGGACTCCCAGATGGTGCCAAGGGGCGGTCGGCAAGGCTAGGCGCTGCCCGGTGCTGGCGATCGGCCGAGGGCCGCGCATGCCAGATGGAGACCGTCAGCGCCTTGCCGCTGAGATGATGGACGCGGCCGGGCTCGAGGCCCGCCTCTTCCATCCATTCGAGAATATCTCGATCGGCGAAGCCGAGGCGGCGATGGGCATGCTCGGTGCGCAGTGCCTCCACCCCATGAGGCGCGAAATCGACGATGACCAGCCGCCCCTCGGGCCGGAGCACGCGCGCGGCCTCGGCCACGATGGCGGCCGGCCGCTCGGCGAAATGCAGCACCTGATGGATGGTGACGGCATCGAAGGACGGGCCCCGCCAGGGCAGGTCGTACATATCGCCATGGCGGACATGGCAGCTGCGCAAGCCTGCCTCGGCCAGCTTGGCGCGCGCGATGGCGAGCATGGCGGAGGAATTGTCCACCCCGACCCCGCGCCCGACCTTGGGGCCGAGCAGCGTGAGCACGCGGCCGGTACCAGTGCCGATATCGAGCAGGTCATGGATCTCGGCCTTGCCCAGGAGGTCGAGCAGCACCCCTTCGATCTCGACCTCGTCGATATGCAGCGCGCCGAGCTTGTCCCAGCTCTTGGCATTGGCGCTGAAATAATCTGCGGCCTGCTTGGCGCGCCGGCCGCGGATCACGGCCAGGCGCTGGCGGTCGCCCTCCAGACGCGTCTCATTGACCGGCAGCAGGCCGATGAGGGATTCCAGCAGCCGCCCCGCGCCCCCGCCATGGGCCAGGCGATAGAACACCCAGGTGCCCTCCGGCAGCCGCTCGATCAGCCCGGCATCGGCCAGGAGCTTCAGATGCCGCGAGACCCGGGGCTGGCTCTGGTTCAGCACCTCGGCGATCTCCCCCACCGTCAGCTCCCCATCGCGCAGCAGCGCGATAAGCCGTAGCCGCGTGGGCTCGCCGGCCGCGCGCAGCGCATCCAGGAGGGGGTCGAAGGCTAGCCTCGTCGTTTGCATAGATTGAAATATAAAGATGTCTTTATGTTCAAGTCAAGCCGTTTCCAGCTCGACCCGGGGATCAGGCCTTCTTCGGCAAGGCGATGACGCGCCCGACATTGGCGGGGCGGGGCATGTCGGCCTGCCGGCGCGCGATGGCCTCGATCTTCACCATCACCTCGGGCAGGAAGGGCGCCGTGCGTCCGGCCTTCATGTCGTAATTGGCCTGCATCTGCTCGGTCGTGGCCACGGCCTCGGGGGAATCGCCGAGATGCATCGTAAGGAAGAGGTGCAGGCGCTTCTGGTCGTAGCCGAGGATCTGGCAGTCCACCCGGACCTCCGCCCCCCGTTTCACCTCCTTCAGGTAGTTGGCATGGACCTCCAAAGTGAAGAGGGTATGCCCCGTTGCCTCGCGCGCCGCCGGCCCGAGCCCGATATGGTCCATCAGCCCCGTCGTCGCATCGCTGAAGATGACGAGGTAGTAGCCGTCGGCCATATGCTGGTTGTAGTCGGTGTAGCCGGGCGGGACGGTCTGGCGCAGGACCGTGAGCGGTTCGGAAGCGGTCATCGGCGGCCCTCCTTCTTCGGCGGCGCGGAGCATAAATCGGCGCCATGGCGGGCGCCAGGCTTTGCCCTTAGGATGCGCCGCTTTCCGCCCGCTTCCGCTACCGATCAGGAGCCGAGACTTGAGCGCAGGACCTCTCCACGTCACCCGCAACGGCCCCATCCTCGAGGTGGTGCTCGACCGTCCCAAGGCCAATGCCATCGACGCCGCCACCAGCCGGATCATGAGCGAGGCCTTCGTGAAATTCCGCGACGACCCGGAGCTGCGGGTCGCCATCATCACCGGCGGCGGCGAGAAGTTCTTCTGTGCCGGCTGGGATCTGAAGGCCGCCGCGGCCGGCGAGTCGGTGGATGAGGATTATGGGCCGGGTGGCTTCGGCGGCATCCAGGAGCTGCCCAATCTCAACAAGCCCATCATCGCCGCGGTCAACGGCATGGCGGTGGGCGGCGGCTTCGAATGGGCGCTCTCCGCCGATATGATCCTGGCAGTGGAGCATGCCCGCTTCGCTCTGCCGGAGATCAAGGCCGGGACTTTGGCCGATGCGGCGACGCTGCGCCTGCCGCGGCGCATCCCCTATCACGTCGCCATGGATCTGCTGCTGACCGGCCGTTGGATGGAAGTGGCCGAGGCCCATCAGCGCGGCCTGGTCAATGAGATCCTCCCGGCCGACAGACTGATGCCCCGCGCCCGCGAGCTGGCCGCGCTGCTCGCGAGCGGTCCGCCGCTGGTCTTCGCCGCCATCAAGGAAGTCGTGCGCGAAAGCCAGACCATGTCCTTCGAGGAAGCCCTGCTGCGCATCCGTCAGCGCCGCTTCAGGAGCGTCGATATCCTCTATGGCAGCGACGACCAGAAGGAAGGTGCGCGCGCCTTCGCCGAGAAGCGCCAGCCGGTGTGGAAGGGGAGATAAGCGCCGGCTCTACAGCCCCGCATCGGGTACCAGCGGCGTGCCGTCGATCATGCGCGAATAGCGGAAGGGATAGGGATCGACCACCGGCGGCGCCCCCGACACCAGATCGGCGGCGAGGCGGCCGGCCCCGGGGCCGATGCCGAAGCCATGGCCGCTGAAGCCGGTGGCGATGTGAAGCCCCGGCAGGGAGTCGACCGGCGAGATCACCGGCACCGCATCCGGCGTCGCATCGATCATGCCGGCCCAGCTCTCCGCCATCCGCACCCCCGCCAGCACCGGGAAGGCGGCCTGCAGATTGGCCAGCGCCTGGTTCAGCAGGCCGTGGTCCGGCTCGGGATCCAGAATCCGTTCAGCCTCGAAGGGGCTCGGCCGATCGAGCGCCCAATCCCGCGGCCGCGCCAGGGCCTGGAAGAAGGCCCGGCCGAAGCGGAGCTTCAGATGGCGATGCTCCTGGCGGAAGGCGGGCCAGAAGGCGCGCATGTAACGGAAGGCATCCGGCGTGATCTCGAAACCGACGCCGTTCTGCGCCAGGCTGTAGCCGCCGTCGAGGCGGCGGCGGATGGAGAAGCCCGGCGTACCCATCGCCCCTTCGGTCACCGCTGGCGCCTTCTCCGTGCGCATCACCGAGGCCCGCACCGTGAGCTGCGGCAGATCGAGGCCATGGCGCCGCAGGAAGATCGAGCTCCAGGCGCCGCCGGCCAACAGCACCGCGCCGGTGCGGATGGCGCCCTGCTCGGTCACCACCATGGCAACTTTGCCGGCCTCGCGTTCCAGTCCGCGGGCGGCGCAGCGCTGATGCAGGCTGGCGCCGGCCCGGCGCGCGGCTTCGGCGATGGCGGGTGCGGCCAGCGCCGGCTCGGCCCTGCCGTCGCTGGGCGTATGCAGGCCGCCGATCCATTTCTCGCGGCAATCCGGCGTCATCGCCTGGGCCTCGGCCGCGCTCAGGAGGCGGCTGCCGATCTGATGCCGGCGCGCATGCTCCAGCCAGCGCTCCCAGCCCGCGAGTTCGGCGGGATCGCGGGTCAGATAGAGAATGCCCTGGCGCCGAAACCCCGGATCGGCCCCGATCTCCTCCTGCAGCCGACCCCAGATCGCCAGGCTCTCCTTGATCAGTGGAATCTCGGCCTTATCGCGGCCCTGCTGGCGACACCAGCCCCAATTGCGGCTCGACTGCTCGCCGGCGATGCGGCCCTTCTCGATGAGCGCGACGGAGATGCCGCGACGGGCCAGGAAATAGGCCGCCGCACAGCCGATGATGCCGCCGCCGATGACGACCACATCGGCGCGGGCGGGCAGCTTGTCATCGCTGATGACGGGATTGACGGGCGGGGACATGGGCGGACACCGAGGTTGGCCCAAGGGTTGGCCCAGTGTCCGCCGAGAGTCCTGCCCCGGTCAATCGAGGCGGCGAAGCTTCGTTACAGGCGCCCGGCGTCGTAGTCGGCAAAGGCCTGATAGAGCTCGGCCTGGGTGTTCATGACGAAGGGGCCGTATTTCGCGACCGGCTCCTTCAGCGGGCGACCCGCCACCAAGAGCAGCCTTGCCGGCGTGCCGGTGCTGCGGGCCTGGAAGCGCTCGCCCGGACCCAGCACGCCGATCTTGCCCGGGGCCAGAATCGTCGTCCGGCCTTCGGGTCCGATCTCGGCCTTGCCCTCATGGACATAAGTGAAGGCACTATGCCCGGCCGGCAACGAGGTCTCGAAGAATGCACCGGCCGGCAGCGCCACATCGAGATAGAGCGGCGCCGTCGAGCCTGGCACCACGGGCCCTTGCGTGCCCTCGAAGGCGCCGGCGATCACCTTGATCTTCATCCCGCCCGGCGCCGTCACCACCGGAATCCGACCGGGAGCGATGTCCTGGTAGCGGGGCTCGATCATCTTGTCCTTGGCCGGCAGATTGATCCAGAGCTGGAAGCCCGACATCAGCCCCTGCTCCTGCTCCGGCATCTCCGAATGGACGATGCCGCGGCCGGCGGTCATCCATTGCACGCTGCCGGCCTCCAGCAGGCCGCTGTTGCCCTTGTTGTCGCGATGGCGCAGCCGCCCGGCGAGCATATAGGTGACCGTCTCGAAGCCGCGGTGGGGATGATCGGGGAAGCCCGCGATATAGGCCTTGGGATCGTCGGAGCCGAAGGCGTCCAGCATCAGGAAGGGATCGAGATCGGGCAGCGCCGGCGTGCCGATGAGGCGCGTCAGCTTGACCCCGGCCCCGTCGCTGGTCGGCAGGCCCGTGGCCACCCGCGCCACCACCCGCGTCTCGGGCTGGCTCTGGGCGGCAGCCGACGTTGCCGCTGAATTCGCTTTGGTCTTGGCCATATCATTTCTCCCGAATCCGGCGGCTGGAATCATGGCGGGGCCGCCTGTCGCGCTAGAGATGGGCGGCGGGCCCAGGGGGCGCAAGGGCCGGAACCCGGCCTGGCCTGGGGGCGTTTCGCACGCGGCGGGGTGGGCCTGAAAGGCTGGACTGCCCCGGAACCGGGCGTGTCCCGGGCGCCTCGCCGGGTGACATTTTGCCCCAGAAGCCCGGCAGGCCACACAATAGAGGGGACGAATCCCCATTCCTTCAGGTATGTGTCATTTCGAGTCCTAGGCTCGAGTCTGGTCTTCAGCAGGTCCGCATTCGATGAGCGATGTCGCCGAAACCCTGAGGCATAGCGATCTCGCCTCGCCCCAGCGTGTGGCTTCTCCCTTCGAGTTCTGGCCGGCGGCCTTGTTCTATGCCCCCGTGGCCGCCTATTGGGCCTGGCAGGCGCTCCGCTATCGCAGCATCACGCTGCCGAGCATCGCCAATCCTCTGATGGAATATGGCGGGCTCTGCGGCGAATCGAAGATCGATCTGTTCGAATCCATGAGCCCCGAGGGCCGCAAATGGCTGGCGCCCTATGTCAGCATCGAGCGCGGCCCCTCGGCGCGGTTGGCCGAGGATCTGGCCCGGTTGCTGGCGCTCGCCGAGGAGGCGGGGCTGGCCTTTCCGCTGGTCGCTAAGCCGGACATCGGCTGCCACGGCGCCGGGGTCCAGCTGGTCCATGATTCCGATGAGCTTCGCCGCTACCTCGCGGCCTTCCCCAGCGGGGCCCGGGTGCTGCTCCAGTTCCTGGTCAAATGCGAAGGCGAGGCCGGCATCTTCTATGTCCGGCGGCCCGCCGAGCGGACGGGCCAGATCTTCTCCATGACCCTCAAATTCTTCCCCCAGGTCACCGGCGACGGGACTTCCACCCTGAAGAAGCTGATCCTCGAAGATCCGCGGGCCGGACGCGCGCCGCATCTCTATCTGGGACGCCATGCCGCGCGGCTCAATTGGGTGCCGGCCCGGGGCGAGCGCGTGCGCCTCGTCTTCGCCGGCAATCACTGCAAGGGGGCGGCCTTCCGCGACGGGCGCGATCTGATCACCCCGGCGCTGACCGAGCGGGTGGATTGGCTCGCTCGCACCATCCCCGGATTCCATTTCGGGCGCTTCGACGTGCGCTTCTCCTCCCTGGCCGAGCTTCGGGCCGGCCATGGCTTCACCGCCATCGAGTTCAACGGTGGCGGCAGCGAGGCGATCCATATCTGGGACCCGGATATGCAGCTGACCCAGGCCTATCGCGACCTGTTCCGCCAGGTCCACCTGCTGTTCGAGATCGGCGCCTCGCATCGGGCGAGGGGCTATGTCCCCGACAGCATCCCGGCCCTCGCCCGCTCCTGGCTGCATGAGCGAATGCTGAAGCACAGCTATCCGATGACGCAGTAGGGTAAGCGCCCCTCTTTCTTCCCCCTCGCCCCCGGAACGGGGGAGAGGGCCGGGGTGAGGGGGTCTCGCCACCGCTCATATCACTCGAGAATCTCGTATCACTCGAGAATCTCGCGTTTAAGCCAGCGCCCCTCACCCTGCCCTCTCCCCCCTGGCGGGGGGCGAGGGAAAAATAAGAATGAGGGCGAGGGGAATAGGGACCGAAAGCCGAATAGCGCCGCCCCTAATCCTGCAGCGACATCAGATTGTCGCGCACCCGGGCCAGATGGGCTTGCTGGAGGCGGCGGGCGGCTTCGGCATCGCGCTGGAGCAATGCTGCGACGATGGCGCCGTGGTCGCTGTCGTAGCGCCGGCGGCGCTCCTCGGTCATGCTGCGCTGCTTCAGGCGGTACCAGTGGGGCTGGTTGCGAGCCGCGTTGATGGCCTCGCAATAATCCACCAGCAGCGCGTTCTTGGCTGCCCGGAAGATGGCCAGATGCAAGGCCGCGTCCCAATGCTCGAATTCGGCGGTCCCCTTGGCCGCCAGACTCTTGCGCAGCGCATCCTCGATGGTGGCGAGATCCTCGGCGCTGGCCCTGACGGCGGCCAGAGCGGCGGCATGGGGCTCGATGATGAGCCGGACTTCCATGACGTCCGAGGGGCTCGCCTCCTTGAGTCGGCCGAGGAACTGCGGCCCCGGGCTGGGGCTGCGTCCCTTGACATAGGTCCCCCGCCCGACCAGCCGGACGATGCGATCCTCGAGCTGGTCCAGGGCCCGGCGCACGGTGTTGCGGGCCAGGCCATAGGCGGCCGCCAGCTCACGCTCCGGCGGCAGTCGGAATCCATCCGGCCATTCGCCCTTCTCGATCTTGCGGGCCATATCCCCTGCCATATCCTCGGCCGATTTGAACACGCCCATCACCAGCACCATTCCTGAACCATTGGGAGCAACATC
>DATHQQ010000470.1:0-3044 GCA_035482595.1 Verrucomicrobiia bacterium | reverse complement strand
CAGCGCGCGCCCATCGCCCGGCATGGCCACCAGCGCTCGGTTGAGCCAGCCGTCGTCGAGCGGATGGGCAGCGCCGCCCGTCTCCAGCATGTCCTGGCCCTCGAAATGCGAGCGGGCGCGATAGGAGGTGGCCGCGGCATGGATGACGGCGAGCTCGCCCGATTGCCAGAGGGGGAGCAGGTCGCTCAAAGCGGGGTTCAGGCCGAAATGCCCGTCGAGATCGAGGCAGCCCCCAACCTCGCCGGGCGGGGCGAAGGCGAGGCTGCCGCGCTGGGGGGCGTAGTCCCTGTCGCCATAGGGCGGCACCGCGGCAAGCCCATCGAGGGCGCCGCGCAGCACGACCACCACTACGCGGTTGTCCGTCGGCGCTCGGGCAAGCGCCATCCGGATGCCGGGCGCCAGCAACAGGCCGCTCGCTCCCAGGGTCAGAAGGCGCCGGCGGGTCAGAATCGGCATTCTTGCCTCGTGTGGTTTGGACGTCATCGTCTTTGGAACTCCGGGCTCGCGAGGATCAGCGCATTGGCATCCTCGACCGAAGCCGCATGGGCGAGGGCTCGGGCGAGGGACGGGGAGGCCACGGGCCCGACGCTGGCCTCCAGCAGCCGGGTGGGGACAAGCCGCCCGCGCAGCCGGCGCGCCAGGAGCGAAGCGAAATCGGCGCGCTCCATCACCGCATCGGGGCCGATCCATCCATCGGCGCGGTCGGGCCAGCCGGCGGGCGACGAAGCGGCGAAGGGCATCTGGCCGAGGCCCCTGAGGGCGCCGAGAGCGGCCCCGATCGTCCCCGGGCTCGTCGTCAAAGCCTCCGTCGCGCGCAGGCTCGCCACCACGAACTCATTGGCCGTTTTCACCTTGGCCAGGGGCTGAGCCCAGGCCTCCGGCGCGTCGATCGCCGCCAGGGTCAGGGCCATCAGATCGCCATCGGTCCGCCGGAACACATCGGCGAAACGATCGACGACGGCAGGCGGCGGATCGTCGGCGATGAAATGGCCGGCGAATTGCCGGGCGATATGACGGGCGGTCGAGGGATGGCGGGCCAGCAGTACCAGGGCGTCGAGGCCTTCCTTCTCGCCGCCCTCCGAGAATCGGTGGCCGAGGAGGAGCTTCTCGCCCGGTTCGTGCATGGCGGTGCGAAAGATGAATCCGCCGGCCCCCTTCTCGCCGGGGCCGGCGACGGACCAGCCGGTTAGGATGCGGGCGAATTGGGTGACGTCCGCCTGGGTATAGCCGCCGTCGACGCCGAGGGTATGCAGCTCGAGCAGCTCGCGGGCGAGGTTCTCGTTAAGCCCCATGCCGCGGCGAAGGCCGACGCGAGAATGAGGTCCCGTCGAAACCGCATTGTCGAGATAGAACAGCATGGCGGGGTGATGCATCACCGCCAGCAGGAGATCCAGGAAGCGGCCGGTCACATGCGGGCGGATCGCCTCGCGCTCGAAGGCACCGACATAGATACTCGCCGGACCCTGCCCGACGGAGACGGTGAAATGGTTTGACCAGAAAGCGACGAGACGTTCGCGCAAGGGCTGGCGGCTCTGCACCTGGGCGATGAGGCGGGCGGTCACCTCGCCCATATATCGCTCGGAAACCAGCTTGCGGGCGTCGGCCGCCGTGAGCTCGGTTTGGGCAGGTCCGGGTTTGGTCGGCTTGGACCCCCCGAGTCCGAGCCTGGCGAGACTCCCCAGGGCAGAGGGCTGAACGCGCATCACCTTGACTGGCTGCATCACGCGGCGAAGTTCGACGAAGAGATCGGCGGGATCCGACAGCTCGGCGAGAGCGGCGTGGGTTTCGGGCGTCGCCGCAAGCTGCGCTTTCAGCCAGGCTTTCGGGTCGATGCTCGCCGCGGCGAGCTCTCCCGGAGCCGCGCCGAGACCGAAGCGGTTGGCGGCGATGAAGGCGGAGACGGGCAGGGTCATCGTGGCTCACTCTGCATCGAGGACGACGTCGCCGAACGCAGCTTGGAGGCCCCACGCGCTCGGCCGTCTCAGAGTGAGAATTTACTGCTGGTTTGCGGTCAAATTGTGTCCAATTCAGTGATTTACTTATCTTTTTAGTTAGTCGTCCATTGCGTTTGTGTAATACGGCTGCCTATTTTCATGGACGAATCTTCATGCCGAGCCATAGCAAGCCCACGGCTGCCGCCATGGCCGGGACGTTGAGAGAGCGAGGCTCACTCACCTGAACCGGACAGCCATGGGACGAGCCCGGCCATGACGCGTGAGGGTGGACTTTCGCGCTGATGAAATACCGAAGGCCTGTCCCGGCGTCGCCAGTCCTTGACCCTGTTCAATCGGCCAGGCGCTGGCGCGCTTGGGGCGGCAGCTTCTCGACCGCCTCGAGGATGGCCTTGCCCAAAGCGGCCTGCATATCGTCCGTGAGGCGGCGCATCTTGGCGAGGGCTTCCTCCGCCGCCGTGCGATCGAAGTCCGGTGCGCGCAGAAGCTTCTTCACCGTTTCGCGCTGCTCGCGCATGGCCTTGGCATATTGGGCGAGCTCATCGCCATGGGCGCGAATGCTGTCGACCACCATATCCCGATCGGCGCTGTCGAGATTGCGGATCAGATGCTCGACCGCGCGGCCGGCCTGGAAACCGAACTCGGTGACATAGGAGCTTTGCCAGGGCCAGTGGTCGATATGCAGCATCCAGCCGAGGGTCAGCCCGCCGAGGAACAGATTCGCCACCAGTGAGACGAACAGAGCGATGGCCAGGAGACGCCGCCTCGGCTGCCAGCTCGGGAGGCTGCTTACCACGGCGCGACATCCGCCACATCGATGGGCGTTCCGCTCACGGCCGAATCGCCGATATCCGTCAACTGGGTCGTCCCAACGACGAAGCCGATGAGGGCGGCGGCGGCAAGCCCAACGGCCCGGAGCCACAGCCTGTCCTGGAAGCGCCCATGGGGCAGGTAGGCTTCCTGCGGCTGGGCGGCGATGCGCGCGGCCAGCACAGCGGCTTCGATGCGGGGTAGGGCGGGACGAGGCGCCTGGTCGAGCAGCGAATCGAGCGCCGCCGCCTCGCGCCGCAAGGCCTCGGCCTCGGCGGAATT
>DATHQQ010000469.1:0-10163 GCA_035482595.1 Verrucomicrobiia bacterium | reverse complement strand
GCTCGCCGGTGCGGATCGTCGTCCTCGGCGCCGGGCTGATCGGCGTCCTCACCGCCTATTATCTGGCGAAGGACGGCCACGAGGTCGTGGTCGTCGACCGCCAGGCCGATGCCGGGCTGGAGACGAGCTTCGCCAATGGCGCGCTCATCACCCCCAGCACCTCGGATTCCTGGGCAGCCCCGGGCACGGCGCAGAAGCTGCTGAAATGGCTGGGCCGGGAAGACGCACCGCTGCTGCTGCGGCCGAGCGCCTTGCCGGGCATTGGGAGCTGGGGCCTCAGCTTCCTCGCCAATTGCCGAGCCTCCCGCTGGCGCACCAATACCGCGGCCGTACTCGCGCTGGCGCTCTATTCCATGCAAGAGCTCCACGCCTTGCTGGCGGAGTCGGCGATCGATTTCGACCGCAACAAGCCGGGGCTGTTGAAACTCTTCCGCGATCCTTTGTCGATGGCGAGCGCGCGGCGGGCGGGCGCCCTCTATGCCGAACTCGGTATCGATGCCCGGCTGCTGAGCGCGGAGGCCTGCGTCGAGATCGAGCCGGCGCTGGCGCCCATCGGCCATCAGATCTCGGGCGGCATGTTCTATCCCGCCGATGAGAGCGGCGACTCCTGGAAGTTCGTGAAGGGCATGGCCGATCTCTGCCGGGCGCGCGGCGTCGATTTCCGATTCTCGACGCGGATCATCGAGCTCTCGACCAAGGCGGGACGCATCGCCGGGATCGTCACCGACAAGGGGACCCTCACCGGCGATGTCTTCGTCCTCGCGCTGGGCAGCTACAGCGTCGGCCTCGCCCGCAGCCTCGGCTTCGCCCTGCCGATCTATCCCGCCAAGGGCTATTCGATTACCGTCGCGGCGGACGGCTGGAATGCGGGCCCTCGCATCCCCATCGCCGATGACGGCCGCAAGATGGCGGTGACGCCTCTGGGGTCGCGGCTGCGCGTGGCGGGGACCGTCGAATTCGCCGGCTATGACACGGCGCTGAACGAGACGCGCGGCCGGATGCTGGTGGAGGGGCTGGGCGAGATCCTGCCGCTCTACCCGCGCGATGCGAAGATCACCCATTGGGCGGGGCTCAGGCCTCTGACGCCGGACGGAAGGCCGATCATCGGCGCTACGCCATGGCCCAATCTCTTCGTCAATGCGGGCCATGGGCCGCTGGGCTTCACGCTCGCCTGCGGCTCGGGCCGGGCGTTGGCCGATCTGGTCCAGGGCCGGCGCCCCGGCATCGACCTCGAAGGATTCGCACTCGGCCGGCGCTAGGCAGCTCAAAGCGCGGTGGCCCACTCTCTTCTGCCCCCTCGCCCCCCGAAGGGGGGAGAGGGATGGGGTGAGGGGGGCACACTCGGTGCATCCACGACACAAATCTGAATCTGTTGCTGACACCCCCTCACCCCGACCCTCTCCCCCCTTCGGGGGGCGAGGGGGACGTAAGTGAAGGGAGCGAGGGGATTAGATCTCGCCTGCCCTGCCGGTGAAGAGCGACGCCGGCGATGACGAGACCGAGGCCGGCGCGATCCCGGGCCGTGGGCGCCTGATGCAGCACGAGCAGCCCGATGATGCAGGCGGTCGCGGGAAGCAGGGCCAGCATCAGCGCGAAGGTCGCCCGCGGGAGGCGTGCCATGGCGAGCTGGTCGCAGACATAGGGAATCACCGAGGAGCAGAGTCCCACGGCTATTCCCGCGGCGAGGAGCGTAGGGTCGCGGAAAGCCGGCAGCGCGTCGGGGAGTCCAAGGGGTGCCGCGGCGATGGCCGCCACCAGCATGGCCGCACCCAGGCGATCGATCCCTTCCGCGCCGCCTTCCGCCGCGATGCGATGGCCGAGCACGATATAGAGAACGAAGAGGGCGCAATTGAGAAAGGCGAAGAGATAGCCCAGCGCCTCGCCTTGAAAGCGCAGCTGCGTCAGGAGATAGACCCCGGCGATGGCGAGCGCCAGGGCCAGCAGGTTGCGCTGCGAGCGGAAGCCGACCGCCGCCAGGCCGATGGGCCCGAGGAATTCGATCGCACCGACGGTAGCGAGCGGCAGGCGTGCGATGGCCAGATAGAAGCTCGCATTCATCAGCGCCAGCACGATACCGAGCCCCGCGACGACCCAGCGCTCGCGATTGTCCAGCCGCCGGTGATAGCGCCATGGCCGCCGCCACAAGGCGAAGACCGCCCCGGCGCTCGCGATCCGGAGCCAGGCGACGCCGAGCGGGGCCAGATGGGCGAAGAGAAGCACGGCGAAGGCGGGGCCCAGATAGTGGAAGACCGCGCTGACGAGGAAATAGACATGGGGCGGCAGGCGGTCGGTCAGTGCCGTGGCCCCGGAACCTGAGGGTTTCATGGGGCGATCTTCGTGCCAAGGCGGGGCCAGGCCCATGCTATATTGAAGGCCGAATGCGCAAGCTACCTTCGATTCTTTAGGGAAATCGCACCATGCCCCTTCAGATTGCCGATCTCCTGCTCGACGCCCGCAATGTGAAGCTGCTGCGGCTTTTGCGCGACGATCCGCGCATGAGCATCTCGGCCTTGGCCCGGCGCATCGGCATGTCGGCGCCGGCGGTGCGCGAGCGCGTCCAGCGGCTGGAGGAAGCCGGCATCATCCGGGGCTACCGGCTGGATATCGACCCGCGGGCGCTGGGCTATCCCATCTCGGTCTTCGTGCGGGTGCGCCCCATGCCGGGCAAGCTCAGCAAGATCGGCGCGCTGGCCGAGCGCCTGCCGCAGGTCGTCGAATGCCACCGGATCACCGGCGAAGATTGCTTCGTCATGCGGGTCTATCTCGAGCGGCTGGAGGATCTCGATCCCCTCCTCGACCGCTTCCTCGCCCATGGCCAGACCACGACCTCGCTGGTGCAATCCTCTCCGGTACCGCTTCGCGGCCTGCCGCTGCCGGGGGCGGATCGGCGATGATCCTTCGCGCGGCATGCCGGCCTCAGGCGGGTCGGGACTCCGGCGTGCTGAAATCGCCGCCCTGGCCCCGATGCAGGCTGATTCCCGTCTCACGCTGATAGATCAGGAGATCGAAGGAAGGGGCATCGCCCTTGATCCGGGTCAGGATGGCATGTGCCTGGCCGCGGTGATGGGTCTGGTGATTGAAGAAGTGGAGCAGCAGCGGCGCCAGTTCCTGCTCGATATCCACCGGGCTGCGGGTCGAGCGATAGCGCAGCGTTCCCTCGAGGTCCGCCTCGCTCAGCGAGCGGATGTAGTCGATGATGCGCCGGTCCTCGTGCCGGCGCGCCTCGCTGAGGGTGGCGAAATCCTCATGGAGGATCGCATCGAGCCGGCCTGGCGCCTCGCCCTTGCCGGTGAAGCGCTGCATCCAGATCCGATCGCCGACGAGCAGATGATTGAGGGTGCCGTGCAACGAGCCGAAGAAGGCCCCGTGGTCGGCGCGATAGTCGCTGTCCGGCAGCAGGGCGACGGCATCGTAGAGCCGGCGGTTCACCCAAGCGTTGTAGTCGGCCAGCATCGCGAGCTGCTTTTTCATGGCGATTTACCCGTCCACCCTCCCAAAGCATCGAGACAGCCGGTTTCCGGCGACATACCCCGGGCTGCCGAAGCAGGCGGTGCCCGGGTGATCTTGGGCAGGCCGCGGACCGGGAGCAAGGATCTCGACACGAGGCGATCCCAGGGGGCATGGATTCCGACCATCATGGCGAGGAAGAATCTTTTCCTGTTCAACCATTGGGTGGTTGCCGCGAGCGCCGGTCGACACCATCTCTTGTCATTGCGCGCATCCCAGACGGCCCGCAAGACTGACGAGGTCCACGGTTGCGGGTGCGCGGAGACGGGGAAATATCTTTTGAAAGCTTGAGGAGACCGACTGTGAAATATGCCGTTCTCGGATTCATATGCGCCTTGGCCCTGCAAGGCTGCAGCAGCAGTTCGTCCCATGCGCCCAGCACCTCCTCTTCCGACGCCGCGTCATCGAATGCGGCGACAGAGCGACGCGAGGCTACCGAACTGGCGACCGGCGGCGGGTGTCAGCAGCTCTTTGGCCGCCCCTCGCCCTTCGGCTCCTGCCGCGATTCCTAGCCCGGGTGCCCTCCGCCGCGCCTTGCCTTCGATCTCAGCCTATGGCCGCTATTCGCCACCATCAGCACCATCCCAGAGATGGCACTCTCGCCTATCGGCTTGAGCGGAAAGGTGCTATCGGTGACATCCATAAGAGGGTCCGTTGTCACCAGAATCAATACGAGAAGTTGTCCCTACGAATAACGATTTGTTATTGATGATTCGGGTCAGTACCGACGGCACCACTCTATGAGTACATTCTGCAAACAACTTCGAGCGCGCGGCCAGCAGCTGGAGTTGTCGGACGCGGCGATCGCCAGGCGTCTGGGTATCAGCCAATCCCGCTACACGAACTATGTGAACGGCCACCGCGAGCCGGATTTCGCCATGCTGGCCCGCATCTGTCTCGTGCTGCACACGACCCCGAACGACCTCCTGGGCTTCGAGGGTCCGGGCGCCCAGCAGCAGGCGGACAATCGATATCTGCAACGGATCGCCGCGGCCGCTCAGGTGTTGAATCCCGAGACCCTCCGAATGGCCGTCGTGGTCATGGACGCCATGGCCGCCAATCAGGAGCAATCGACCGAGCTGTCGACCAAGGATAAATCCAACTAGCGGCTCCAAGCCGGGCGCGGCCACGGGCAGATGAAGCCAAGTCCGGCCGGCCGGGTTTCTGCTCCCGGGACCCATTTTTGAAGGCAGTCGAGCATGACGTCATTCGGAAGCCGGCTCCGGGCGCGTGGGCGGCAATTGAAAATGTCGGAGGCGCAGATTGCCAAGCATTTGGGCTTGAGCCGGGCTTGCTACGCGAACTATCTCAATGGCCAGGGAGAACGCGATTTCACCCTGCTCCTACGCCTCTGCCAGGTTCTCCGCATCACCCCCAACGAGCTCCTGGGATATGACAGCCGCGCCGCAGCACCGCCGGCGACTCGGCGTTACCTGCAACGGATAGCCGCGGCGATCCCGATCCTGACGCCAAAGAGCCTCAAGGTGGTTGCCTCCATCATCGATGCCATGGCGACCCATCAGGATGAATGGACCCGCCGGCTCAAGGGCAGCGAGCCGGACTAACCTTATCTAAACCAACCTTCATCCATTCTGCCACGACCGGCCCACCAACCGATTGGTAGCTTTGGCCGGATGGGATATGCTTCGCTCGCAGGGCCGAAAGGTCCCATTCGACCGGGGAGATACGGGGGATGAAGAAGCAGGCGGGATGTGCTTCGGGGAAGGGGTCGATTCTCACCACCCGGCGTCTGATCGTGGCGGGGGCAGCCTGCGCGGCCGTACTGCCGGCGGCCTCGACGGCCCAGGCCGCCGCGAGCGGCCCCGCTTCCGCCGAGGACGAGCAGTTCATGCGCATGGCGCTCGACGAGGCCCGGCGCGGCGACTTTCCCTTCGGCACGGTGATCGTCCGCGACAATCAGGTGATCGCCCGCGGGCGCAATCAGGGCATAACGAAGGACGACCCGACCGCCCATGGCGAGATGGAGGCGATCCGCAGCTGCCTGGCCGAGCATGGCAGCAAGGCGCTGGTGGGGAGCACGCTCTATACCTCCGGCGAACCTTGCGTGATGTGCATGGGCGCCATTCTCTGGTGCCACATCGGCCGGCTCGTCTTCGGCGCCACGGTCGAGCAGCTTTCCACGAAGATCGAGCAGATCATGATCTCGAGCGCCGATCTTGCGGCCCGGGAGTCTTTCGCCCCGATCTCGATCACCGGCGTCGTGCTGGCGCCGGAGGAGATGCGACTTTTTAAATAGGCGCGCCGCCGCATAGCCACTGACAGGCCGACGAAAACGAAATCACTCGCCGCTTGCAACTGACACACGGGTTGTCGAAACTGTGCGAACTCAAGTCTTTGACAGCGACATGGGAGGATTATCGCAAATGAATACCAACGGTAAAGAAACGAATACCGAGTCTTGCGCATGCGGACCGGACTCCGGCCACGCCGAGTTGAAGGTCGCGCGGGAGCTCAGCGGAATTCTATCGCGTCGCCGTTTTTTGCGCGCAACCGTCGCCGGGACGGCGGCAGGTGGTCTGGCGGGATTGGGGACTGGGCTAGTCGCCCCGCGCAGCGCCTTGGCTTTGAGCACGCTCACGCCCGACGAGGCCCTCAAGCAATTGATGGACGGCAACCAGCGCTACGTCGATGGGACTGGGACGGCCCATGGGCATGACCTCGAGATTCTGCATGCCAAGGCCGCCGAAGGCCAGGAGCCTTTTGCCGCCGTCCTCTCCTGTGCCGACTCCCGCGTGCCTGTCGAGCTGGTCTTCGATCAGACGATCGGCCATATCTTCGTCTGCCGCGTCGCCGGGAATATCACCACGCCCGAAATTACGGCGAGCCTCGAATACGGCGCGGCGGTCCTCGGCGCCAAGGTCTTCCTGGTCCTTGCCCATGGGCAATGCGGCGCGGTGAAAGCGACGATCGGCGGTGGCGCCGTGCCCGGACAGATCAGCGTGCTCTATTCCGCCATCCGGCCCGCCGTCGACGAGGCCGGGCCGGATCTCGATGCCACCTCCAAGGCGAACGCCCGGTATCACGCGAAAATCCTGCAGGAGGCGTCGCCGGTCATCGCAGGCATGGTGAAGGAGAACAAGATCAAGGTCGTCGCCGGCTTCTACGATGTCGTCACCGGCAAGGTGACATTGCTTAGTTAGAGCCGCTTTCGCTCGGGTCGGCTCAACGTCCTTCTCTCTCGTCATTCCCGCGAAAGCGGGGATGACGGAGAAGAGAGGATCTAGGTTTCGCGAGCAAGCGACAGCCAGGCTCTGGCGGCATGGGAGAGATAGCTGCCGCGGCGCCAGATCATCGCCATATGCCATGCCGTCTGCGGCTCCGTCAGAAGAACCTGGCGGACGGCGGGATGGCGCCGCTGCAAGGCGATCATCCGCGGCAGAAAGGCGATTCCCAGACCGGTCCCCACAAGCTCGACGATGAAGTCGATCTGACTGCTGCGGGCGGCGATCCTCGGCTGGAACCCGAGGCGCTGACAGGCGTCGAGGATGACGCGATTCAGGGCGAAGCCGGTCTCGAAGAGGATGAAGGGCAAGTCCTTGAGGCTCGCGAGATCGGTGGACTCGCCCGCCGCCAAGGCCTGCCCGGCCGGAAGCAGAACCGTCATCGGCTCGCTGCGCACGTCCTGCCATTCGAAATCCTCCGACACGGGAAGGAGGGAGGCGGCGAGCTCGAGTTCCCCCGCCAGCAGAATTTCCTCCAGCCGCGTGCTGCCATGCTCGACCAAGCGGATGTCGATCCCGGGGTAGCGGCTACGGTAGCTGGCGAAAAGGGGCGCAAACAGTGTGCTGCTGCCCACCGGCGGAAGACCCAGACGGAGCGTGCCCCGCTTCAGCCCCCGCATCTCATCCAGCTCGGCGACGAGGTCGTCGCGTTCTGCCAGCATCTTGAGGGCCC
Source organism: Verrucomicrobiia bacterium (assembly GCA_035482595.1). Classification (GTDB taxonomy): domain Bacteria; phylum Pseudomonadota; class Alphaproteobacteria; order Dongiales; family Dongiaceae; genus DASXQK01. The sequence goes on along the minus strand of DATHQQ010000469.1, from coordinate 2,741 downwards.
GGCGGTAGACGATATCTCCGGCGGGCGTCAGGCGGCTGGGGTGGCCGTGGCGATCGAGCAGGGGCGCCCCGATCTCCGCCTCCAGCTGCTTGACGGCCTTGCTGACGGTCGATTGTGTGGCAAAGACCACCTTGGCGGCCTGGGAAAAGCCGCCCTGACGCACCACCTCGACGAAGGCGCGGAGGGCCCTGAGCTCCATCAACATTCCATATCAGAATAGGCCCTATGCGATCAATTCACTTTGGGCATGTTGCGGTGCGGCATAGATTCTCCCCCGGGGGGTCACCCGGCAATAGAAAGCATCGCATGCCTCTCGCATTGATCGCCTTGACCATCGCCTCCTTCGGCATCGGCACGACCGAGTTCGTGATCATGGGCCTCCTGCCCGATGTGGCGCGGGATCTCGGCGTCAGCATTCCGTCCGCCGGGCTGCTGGTCACGGGCTATGCCATGGGGGTGGTGATCGGGGCGCCCATCCTGGCCATGGCGACCGTACGGCTCCCGCGCAAGGCCACGCTCCTCGGCCTGATGGTCATGTTCGTCCTCGGCAATACGCTCTGCGCGCTGGCGTCCAGCTATTCGCTCCTCATGGCCGCCCGGATCATCACCGCGCTGTGCCACGGCGCCTTCTTCGGCATCGGCAGCGTGGTGGCGGCGGATCTGGTGCCGAGGGCCCAGCGCGCGCGGGCCATCGCCCTGATGTTCGCCGGGCTGACCCTGGCCAATGTGCTGGGCGTGCCGCTGGGAACGGCGCTGGGCCAGGCGTTCAGCTGGCGCGCCACCTTCTGGGCGGTCACCGCCATCGGCCTCGTCGCTCTGGCAGGCATCGCCCTTCTGCTGCCGGCGAAGATCCGGATGATGCCGGCCAATCTGACGCGCGAGATCGCCGTGCTGGGCAAGAGCCAGGTGCTGCTGGCCATGGCCATCAGCGCCCTCGTCTCGGCCAGCCTCTTCACCGTCTTCACTTACATCACGCCGATGCTCGAGGATGTGACCGGCGTCTCGCCCCATGGCGTGAGCATCGTGCTGCTGCTCTTCGGCGTCGGCCTGACCCTGGGTAACGTCGTCGGCGGCCGTCTTGCCGATTGGAAGCTGATGCCCTCGCTGATCGCGATCCTGCTGGCGCTGATCCTGGTCATGGGACTCCTGTTCTTCGCGATCCATTGGCTGCCCGCGGCCATCGCGACGATCATCCTCTGGGGCGCCGTCCTCTTCGCCCTGGTGCCCGTGCTGCAGCTCCGGGTCGTGGATAAGGCCCAGCATGCCCCCAACCTGGCCTCGACGATCAACCAGGGCGCCTTCAATCTCGGCAATGCGACCGGCGCCTGGCTCGGCGGCTTCGTGATTCTGCGGGGCGTGGGCTATGGCGAGCTTCCCCTGGTCGGCGCTCTTGTCGCGGTGGCGGCCCTTGGTCTAAGCCTCTGGTCCCTCTGGCTGGAGCGGCGGCGCCTGCCGGTGGCCTGGCGGGCGAGCGAGGCCGAGGCGTCGCAATAGAGCCAAGGCTTCGCAACGGAGAAAGTCTGACGCTAGGATCGGAGATGTCATTTGCTTCCGCCATGACGCTCCCGCAGCCGCATAGGTGAACACGACATGCCCCAAGGCAAGACGACTCTCATCGAGCATCCCTTCGACATCGTCGTCTTCGGCGGCCGGGGCGATCTCGCCAAGCGCAAGCTGATCCCGGCCCTCTTCCATCTGGATGTCGAGAACAGGCTGCCGCCCGATGGACGCATCATCGCGGTCTCGCGGGCCAAGCTCTCGCGCGAGGAATACCGTCAGCATATGCGCGAGGCCTGCACCGATTGCGAGCTCGAGAAATTCGATCCGGGCGCCTGGGACAAATTCGCGCAGCGGCTGGACTACATCGCCCTCGACGCCTCCGACCCCGCCCATTACGGGCTGCTGAAAGAGGTCCTGGCCGGCCGGGAGCAGGTCGTCCGGGTCTTCTATCTCGCGACCGCCCCGGATCTCTTCGTACCGGTCGCGACCAATCTCGCCGCTGCCGGGCTGGTCACGCCGGTCACGCGGCTGGTCCTGGAAAAACCCATCGGGCACGACCTGGCTTCGGCCCATGAGATCAATGCCGCCATCGGCCGGGCGTTCTCCGAGCAGCAGATCTATCGGATCGATCATTACCTCGGCAAGGAGACGGTGCAGAACCTGATGGTGCTGCGCTTCGCCAATGGGCTGTTCGAGCCTCTCTGGAACCGCACCCATATCGATCACATCCAGATCACGGTGGCCGAGAAAGTCGGTGTCGGCGGGCGCTGGGCCTACTACGACAAGGCGGGCGCCATCAGGGACATGGTGCAGAACCACATGCTCCAGCTCGTCTGCCTCGTTGCGATGGAACCGCCCATCACCCTGGATGCCGATGCCGTGCGGGACGAGAAGCTGAAGGTGCTGAAGTCGCTGATGCCGATGCGCGGTGCCGATGTCGCCCAGCTCACGGTACGCGGGCAGTATCGGGCCGGCACGATGGACGGCAAGGCCGTCCCCGGCTATCTCGAGGAACCCGATGCCAAGCCGGCCAGCGGCACGGAGACCTTCGTCGCGATCAAGGCCGGGATCCAGAACTGGCGCTGGGCCGGTGTGCCCTTCTATCTGCGCAGCGGCAAGCGCCTGCCCTCGCGCACATCGGAGATCGTCGTGCAATTCCGCGCCCCGCCCTATGCCCTCTATCCCGAGAGCGCCGGGGCCATCCATCCCAACCAGCTGGTCATGCGCCTGCAGCCCAATGA
>DATHQQ010000468.1:0-4182 GCA_035482595.1 Verrucomicrobiia bacterium | reverse complement strand
TCGCCTTCGAGGATCAGGCGGCGGGCGTCGGTCGCCCGCGGCGGCGCTGGCGCCTCACCGAGAAGGGCCATGGCCGCTTTCCCGACAGCCATGCCGGCCTGGCGCTGGATCTGATCCAATCCGTTGGCCGCCTCTTCGGCGAAGAAGGGCTCGACAGGCTGATCTCGGCCCGCGAGCAGGCGAGCCTCGAGCTCTACCGCGCGCGGCTCGGCAGCGGCGATCTCCGCCGGCGGCTCCGGCGTCTCGCGGCGCTGCGCAGCGAGGAAGGCTATATGGCCGAGGTCGCCGCGGCGCCGGACGGCGGCTTCCTCCTCAGCGAGAATCACTGCCCGATCTGCGTCGCCGCCCGGGCCTGCCAGGGCCTCTGCCGCTCCGAGCTCGCCCTCTTCCGCGCCGTCCTGGGCCCGGGTGTCGAGGTCGAGCGCACCGAGCATATTCTCGCCGGCGCGCGGCGCTGCGCTTATCGGATTCGGATGATCTAGCCATCCGAGGCTCGATCTGATCCTCTGCTTCCGGGGGCACAAATTGGGCCTGCCGAAATCTTATGGGTGGGACGGAGTCATGGATCTTGGCGAAAGCATGAATCGGCTGCTGGCGATCGCTGCGACCGGTCGGGACGCTCTTCCGCCGCGGGCCCGCCGGCTGGCCGAGTTTTCGCTCTTCGACTGGATGGTGGTGGCGCGCGCGGGTGCGGATCAGCCGGTGAGCGCCATCATCCGCGACCTCGTGGAGACGGACGGCGGCACGCCTGTCGCGACGGTCATCGGCGGCAGCAAGCGCCTGCCTGCCCGGGCCGCGGCTCTGGCAAACGGCACGATCTCTCATTCCCTGGACTATGACGACACGCATTTCGCCCATATCGGGCATCCCTCGGTCGCCATTCTCCCGGCGGCGCTGGCGGCCGCGGAGGAGGCCGGATGCGGCGCGGCCGAGCTGCGGGACGCATTCCTCCTGGGCGCTGAGGCCTCCTGCCGGATCGGCATGGTGCTGGGGCGGGTCCATTATCAGCGGGGCTTCCATCAGACGGCGACCGCGGGCGCCTTCGGCGCCGCGCTTGCCGCGGGACGCATCTACGGGCTGACGCCGGTCCAGATGCGCCATGCGCTGAGCCTCGTCGCCACCCGGGCGTCCGGCCTCAAATCGCAATTCGGCACCATGGGCAAGCCCTACAACGCCGGCATCGCCGCCTCAAATGGGGTGGAAGCCGCGGCCCTTGCCAAACGCGGCTTCGTGTCATGCGATGACGGCATCGGCGGACCGCAGGGATTCGTCGAGACCCATTCGGACGGGCCCGATCCCGATGGCCCCTGGGCGGATCCGCCGCCGCAGAGATTCATCTTCGATGACATCAAATACAAGCTGCACGCCTGCTGCCACGGGGCCCACGCCATGATCGAGGCGCTGGGCGAGGTCAGACGGCGCCGTCTCATCGCGCCCGGCGATGTCATCCGGATCAGGGTTCTGACCCATCCGCGCTGGCTCAGGGTGTGCGATATCAAGGCCCCGCGGACCGGCTTGGAGGCGAAGTTCAGCTACGTCCTCTTGGCCGCCATGGTGATGCAGGGCGTCGATACGGCGGCGGAGACGAGCTATCCGGACGCCCTTTGCCGGGATCAGGGGCTGGGCGCCCTTGCGGCTCGGGTCGAGGTCTCCGGCAAGGAAGCGCTGAGCGATACACAATGCGAGGTGGATATCGAGCTTGCCGGCGGTGAACATATCGAGAGCGCCCATGACCTCGCCGCTCCCATGTCCGAAGAGGTCCTCGAGGCCGGCCTGCGCGGGAAAGCAAGAGGGCTTCTGGGGGAGGCAACGGCCGATAAGCTCTGGTCCGCTGTCGCTGCCCTCGACCGAACCTCGGCGCGTGACCTCGGCGCCTTGCTGAGCGGCACGCGGGTTGGCTAGAGCAAGATCGCTTTAATAGAGCGGACGCTCCGTCTCCTTCCAATAGCGGTACTAGGGGTCGTTGCCGTACAACTCAGCCTTGAAACGGGCGAATCGGGCAGATTGACCGCCGCGGCCGCCTGGCCGCAGGCGGCGAAGATGCTGGGATCGTCCTTGGCAGGGGCTGAGCGGCGCGCCATCATCACGAAGCTTTGTCAGGAATCGCCACCGGGGGCGAAGGACGCGTGCTAGGGTAGCAACCGGGCCCTGGCCTTGCCAGGGAGGTGACTAAAGACACCATGCGCCGTCTGGCCTGCGGGGCTAGGCTCGGTCCTTCGATAGGGCCAGGGCCGGGCCGGCGGAGGCAGCCGGCCCAGGTGACGAATCCGAGGGGAACATCGGTCGAGGAAGGGTCATCGGCGCCAAAGCCGGGATCCGGATCAAACAAGATAGGGAGTTAGCGCAATGAAACGGAACAAAATGCTGTGGGGTGCCGGCGCCGTCTTGGCGGCGTGCCTGGGCGGCGCAGCGGCGGCCTCGGCCGCCGATCTCGGCGCCAAGGACGACACGATCAAGCTCGCCATGCTGGAGTGGACGGGCCAGCATGTCTCGACCCACATCGCCGGCCAGCTCCTCGAGAAGCTGGGCTACAAGGTGGAATATGTGACAGCCGGCAATTTCCCCGAATTCTCCGGGCTCTCCGACGGCACGCTCTCGGGCTCGGTCGAGGTCTGGATGAACAATGTCGGCGACATCTTCCCCAAGGTGCTGGCGGAGAAGAAGGTCGTCGATGTCGGCCCGCTGAAGCTGCAGACGAACGAGGGCTGGATCTATCCGAAATATATGGAGCAGATTTGCCCGGGCCTGCCGGACTGGTCGGCCCTCACCAAGCCTGATTGCGTCAAGGCCCTGGCGACCCCGGATACCTTCCCCAATGGCCGCCTGCTCGACTATCCGGCGGATTGGGGCTCCCGGGCCACCCAGATCATCAAGGACAACAACCTGCCGCTGACGACCATACCGGCGGGCTCCGAAGGCGCTTTGGTGGCCGAGCTCGAAAGCGCCACGGCCGCCAAGAAGCCCCTGGTCATGATGTTCTGGGCGCCGCACTATGCCCTGGCCGAGGCTGATGTGGGCTGGGTGAAGATGCCCCCCTGCAAGGTGCAGGACAACGCCCATTGCATCCAGCCGCCGGACGTCGACAAGATCGTCTGGTCGGGCTTCGAACAGAAGTGGCCCGCTGCCTATGCCTTCCTCAAGCAGTTCACTGTCGATGCGGCGGAGCAGCAGAAGATGATGCTGGCCGTGGACAAGAAGGGCGAGGATCTGGACAAGGTCACCAAGGAGTGGATCGACGCGCATCCCGATGTCTGGCAGCCCTGGATCAAGGCTGCGCAGTCCTAAGGATCTGTCGAAGGGGTCGAGCCCGGCGCCGCGAGGCGCCGGGCCACCCACCGGGAAGCGGATGGGGGAGAGTTCGATCATGCGCTTGAAGGACTCCGGATGAACGGTGCCACCAATGGCCAGGGTTCCAACGGCCAGGGTTCCAATGGCCAGTCCGCCAGCCAAGCGCGGCCGATCAAGCTTTCCTGCCGCAATGTCTGGAAGGTCTACGGTCCCGATCCGGCCGGCTTCATCCGCGGCGGCAGCCTGGCCGCGACCGACCGCGCCGAGACGCGGGCCCGGCTGAAGGAGAGCGGCCATCTCGGGGCCGCCATCGACGTCAGCTTCGACGTCCATGTCGGCGAGATCTTCGTCATCATGGGGCTTTCGGGCTCCGGCAAATCGACCATCGTGCGCTGCCTGTCGCGGCTGGTGGAGCCCACCTCCGGCCATATCCTGCTCGACGGCGAGGATCTGCTGCAGGCGAGCGAGCGCCAGCTCATCGATCTGCGCCGGCGCGCCATGGGCATGGTGTTCCAGAATTTCGGCCTGCTGCCGCATCTGACGGTGCTGGACAATGTGGCCTTCCCCTTGCGCATCCAGGGCAAGACGCCGAGCGAGCGCCATGCAAGGGCGCGCGAGATGATCCAGCTCGTGGGATTGCAGGGCCGCGAGCTTTCCTATCCCCATCAGCTCTCCGGCGGCCAGCAGCAGCGCGTCGGCATCGCCCGCTCGCTGGCCGTGGGGCCCGAGCTCTGGTTCCTGGACGAGCCCTTCTCGGCGCTGGATCCCCTGATCCGCCGGCAGATGCAGGACGAGTTCCTGCGGCTGCAGCAGATGCTGAACAAGACCATCGTCTTCATCACCCATGACATCATCGAGGCCTTCCGGCTTGCCGACCGCATCGCCATCATGCGC
>DATHQQ010000467.1:0-3181 GCA_035482595.1 Verrucomicrobiia bacterium | reverse complement strand
CGGCATCTCGGATTCAAGATCGCCGCTGTGGGTCGCCAAGGGGTGCCGGGATGAGCCTCGATCCCTTGCGCAGCTAGGTCCCACCCCTATACTCCGGCGATGATTCGCAAGCCCGACCGCTGGCGCCCCCTCCGCGCCGGGCGCTATCTCCCGACCTCCGAACCGGACACCGATCTTGGATAGCTGGAGCCCTCAGCAATATCACCGCTATGGCGATGAGCGGCAGCGCCCCGCCGCGGATCTCCTGGCCCGGATCCCGCTGGAAGCGCCGGCCGTGGTCTATGACCTCGGCTGCGGCAGCGGGCTCTCGACCGCGGTCCTGGCCAACCGCTGGCCCCGGGCAGGGATCACGGGGGTCGATTCCTCCCCCGCCATGCTGGCCGCCGCCCGCAAGGCCTTGCCGGGACTGGCCTTCGCCGAAGCCGATATATCGGGTTGGTCGGCGAGGGAGCCGGCGGATCTGCTCTTCAGCAATGCCACGCTGCAATGGCTGGGCGATCACCCCGGGCTGTTTCCCCGGCTGATGAACCAGGTGAAGCCGGGCGGCGTGCTGGCGGTGCAGATGCCGCGCAACCACGGCGAGCCCTCCCATCAGGCGATGCTGGCCGCCGCCGAGGCCGGCCCCTGGCGGGAGCGGTTGCGCCCGCTGCTGCGCCCCTCCCCCGTCGCGCCGCCGGCGGCCTATCATGCCCTGTTGCGTCCGCTGGCAGCGCAGCTCGATATCTGGGAGACGGTCTATCTGCACGAGCTCTCGGGCGAGAATCCGGTCGCCGAATGGACAAAAGGTACCGCCCTCAAGCCTTTGCTCGACGCGCTGGACGGCGAGCAGCGCCGGGATTTCGAGGCGGCCTATCGCGCCCGCGTAGCCGAAGCCTATCCGCCGACGGCGACCGGCCAGACCCTCTTCCCCTTCCGCCGCCTGTTCCTGATCGCCCAGCGAGGGCTCGATGCCTAGAACCGAGCTGCTGGACCGGCTGCGAATTGCCAGCGCCTTTCTCATCGGACTCACTTTGCCGATCTCGGTCTCCCTCTCGGAGATCTTCTGCGGCCTGGGCTTCGTGGTACTGCTGGCGGAATGGCGCCCGGCCCTGGCCTGGGAGCAGCTGCGCCGCAACCGCGTCGCCTGGGCCGCGCTCGCCCTCTTCGTCATCCTCGGCCTCGGCACGCTCTACAGCACTGCCCCGGGCCGCGAGGCCGTGCGCAGCTGGTTCCGCTACCGTGAGCTGCTCTATCTGCCGCTGTTCATGCTGATCTGCCGCGACGCCAAGGCGCAGCGCGCGGGACTCTACGGATTCTTCGGCGGCGTGGTACTGATCCTCGCCGTCGGCACCACCCCGCTCTACCGGCCCCTGGCCCATCTGGTGGGCGTGATCATCGGGCGCATCCCCCGCGACAGCGCGTTCGGCAGCTATATCACCGAGGGCATGCTGGTGGCGCTGGCCACCTATTTCTTCACCGTCGAGGCGATCCGGCACCGCAAGCACCGCAAGATCGCCATCGTCCTCGTCGTCTGGGGGCTGCTCTATGCGCTGTTCCTCAATACCGGCCGCACCGGCTATGTCGTGCTGATCATCGCCGCGGTGATGCTGCTGGCGCAACTGGCGCCCCGGAAGTTCTGGCTGCCGGGGGCGGCGCTGATCATCATCGCCGCCGGTATCTTCACCTTCCTCTCGCCCCGCATGCATGAGCGCATGATGGGCGTCGGCCGGGCGCTCGAGGGCGCCGCCCCGATCACGGCCGGCAGCCAGTCAGGCAGCTATCAGGGGAACAGCGGCCATCAGGCGCCGGACACTGGGCAGATGGACCTCAGCATGATGAGGGCGGGCGATCCGATCAGCCTCGCCCAGAGCAGCGCCAATTCGCGGATCGAATTCCTGCGCCTCGGTGCCGAGGCCTTTCTCCAGCATCCGATCCTGGGCACCGGCACCGGCAGCTTCGAGCGGACCTATGCCGTGCTTGCCGCCCAGCACCATGTCCTGCCGACCAGCAACCCTCACAACGAATATGTGCTGATCGCCGTCCAGACCGGGGCGGTCGGGCTGGCGGCGCTGCTTGTCTTCTTCCTCGTCCTCTGGCAGCAGAGCCGCAAGCTGCCGCTATGGGAAGCGCGCCAGGCTCAGGTGCTGGTCCTCTCCTTCGCCGTCGCCTGCCTGTTCAATTCCCTGCTCATGGATCATAAGGACGGCCATACCTTCGCCTTCCTCGTCAGCCTGTTCTTCAGCGGAGCCTACCTGCGTGAGGATCAGCGTCGTCATTACGACCTATAACCGCCCCGACGCCCTCAGCCTGGTGCTTGCCGGGCTTGCAGCGCAGAAGGCGGGCGAATTCGAGGTGCTGGTGGCCGACGACGGCTCGACGCCGGCGACGGCCGAGATGCTCGCCCGGCTGAAGCCAGTGCTGAATTTTCCGCTTCGCCATATCTGGCAGCCCGACGACGGCTTTCGCGCGCCCATGGCCCGCAACCGCGCCAGCGCCGCGGCGACCGGCGACTACATCGTCTTCCTCGACGGCGATTGCGTGCCGCTCACCGATTTCATCGCCCAGCACCGCAGGCTGGCGGCGCCGGGCTGGTTCGTCAGCGGCAATCGCGTGCTGCTGGACCGGCGCCTCAGCGACCGGGCGACGGAAGAGCAGCTTCCGCTCTGGACCTGGGGTACCGGCGACTGGTTGCGGGCGCGCTTGAGCGGGCGGGTCAACCGGGTCACGCCGCTGCTGCGCCTCGTCGATTGGTCCGAAGCGCGCAACGACCTGACGGGGGCCAAGACCTGCAATCTCGCGGTCTGGCGCGAGGATCTGCTGGCGGTCAACGGCTTCGACGAGGAGTTCATCGGCTGGGGCTACGAGGACAGCGACCTGGTCCAGCGCCTGCTCAACGGCGGGCGGCGGCGGCGCGCCAGCCGCTGGGCGATCCCGGTGCTGCATCTCTGGCATGGCGCCCAGGACCGCAGCCGCGAGAAGGCGAATCTCGCTCGGCTGCAGCAGAGCGTCAGCTCCAAGGCGGTGCAAGCGGCGCGCGGCATCGATCAGTATCTGACGGTATGAAAGCGACGCCGATCCCCCGCCGCGTCCTCGTCGTCGCGCCCGCCTGGGTCGGCGATATGGTCATGGCCGAGAGCCTGTTCCAGTCGCTGCACCGGCAGTATCCCGAGGCGATCCTCGATGTGCTGGCGCCGCGCTGGAC
>DATHQQ010000466.1:0-4603 GCA_035482595.1 Verrucomicrobiia bacterium | reverse complement strand
GGCGCCGGCCTCGGTGGCCAGGCCCTCCAGCGCAATGCGCAGCCGGCTGATCTCGTCGAAGCGCTCCGCCGTCATCAGCGGCAAGGTGACCGAGCGGGTGGGCAGCATCTCCAGGGCGCGCTCGGCAACGAGCCGGCGCAGCGCCTCGCGCACCGGCATCGGGCTGGTGCCCAGCGCCGTCGCCATGGCGCGGATGGTGATCGTCGCCCCGGGCCGGATCGCCCCCGACATGATCGCCTTCTTCAGCTCCAGATATGCGCGGTCATGCAGCGTCTCCCGCTCCAGCTTGGAGACCTGGAAATCGGGATTGGCGATGCTGCGTACTTTCATGATCTCGTCACCCATGGGTCTTTGCCCCCCGCCCGCGACTCGGGTTGCGGACGGCGGATAGCTTGACTCGATTCCGGAGCCAACCATAGTATCTCTTTTGACGTGATCACAAATCACTAATGACGCCATCGTGCCTTGCCGGACCTCCAAGAGGCCGGAAACGAGGGCGGATCAGGGAACGGCTTCGACGCGGGAGGGATCTGCCCTTCGGGCAGCCCCTCCATAACCAAGGGAGGCTGCAGTCATGAAGCTCACGAGTCCGACGCTGTCGCGCCGCATGTTTCTGGCGACCACGGCGGTCGCCGCAACCGGTCTGATCGTCCGGCCCGCCCGGGCGGATACGCTCGACGACATCCGCCAGAAGGGCGTGCTCACCGTGGGCACCGGCGTGATGGGCTCCAAGCCCTGGATCTGGAAGAACGAGGACGGGTCGCTGGCCGGGATGGACTACGACATGGTCCAATACATCATCAAGAAGTTGGGCGTGCCCAAGGCCGAGTTCGTCGCCGTCGAATGGGAGACGCTGATTCCCGGCCTCAAGTCCAAGCGCTGGGACATCATCTTCTCGGGCATGACCATCACCGAGGAGCGCCGTCAAGGCGCGGGGATCGAATTCTCCCGCCCCTATTACTTCGAGAGCGACCGCATCGTGGTGAAGTCGGACTCGCCCTATCAGAAGCCGGAGGATCTCGCCGGCAAGATCCTGGCCGTGCCCATCGGGACGGTCGAGGAGATCCAGGGCAAGCTGCTGGTCTCCAAGGGCATCGGCGGCGAGGTCAAGGCCTTCAACGACAATGCCGGCTGCTTCCTGGCGCTGCAGAGCGGCCAGGTCGACGCGGTGATCATGGACAACACGACGACGGCCGGCCAGATGCAGGTGACACCCAACATGCGGACCATCGGCGGCGTCTACAACCTCACCGCCGATCCCAAATGGCAGGCGGCCCAGGCGGCCGCGCCCTACAAGTTCGGCGGCGATGGCGTGGGCATCCGCAAGGAGGATACGGCCCTGCTGGCAGCGATCAACCAGGCCCTCGACGACATGGACGCCGATGGCACGCGCGAGGCGATCCTGAAGAAATACGGCGTTTGGGACGCCTCCCTCACCAAGGAAGCGATCATGAACAAATAGGCGCCTGCGCCGATCGCGTACATCCTAGGATACGGGCGTCACGGCCGAGGGGCCGTGGCGCCCGCTTCATATCGGCAAAGGGGGATAGCCAGCCTCATGTGGATCTTCTTCACCGAATTCGTGCCGAAATATCTGGGCTATCTGCTGGAGGGCGCCGGCGTCACCCTGGAGCTCTGCTTCTGCGCCATGGCGCTGGGCGTCACCATCGGCGCGGTCTCGGCGATCGGCGTGATCGCCGGTGGGCGGGTGGTCAAATGGATCGTTCGCGTCTATGTCAGCATCTGCCGCGGCGTGCCGCTGATCGTAATCCTGCTCTTCGTCTATTTCACCTTGCCGGAAGTGGGGCTTCGGCTGCCCGCCTTCTGGGCCGGAGTCCTGGGGCTCAGCGTCAATCTCGGCGCCTATCTCAGCGAAGTCTTCCGAGCCGCTATCCTGGCGGTCGATGCGGGTCAGACCCAGGCCGGCCTCTCTCTCGGCCTGCGCCGCGTCCAGATCTACCGCAAGATCATCTTGCCCCAGGCCGCCATCATCGCCGTGCCGACGGTGGGCGGCTATTTCATCTCGCTGCTCAAGGATTGCGCCTTGGTCTCCTTCATCTCGGTCGACGAGCTGCTGCGCCACGGCACCTATATCATCTCGGCCACCTTCCGCAGCATGGAGACCTATATGCTGGTGGGCGCCATCTACTATGCCATGAGCGTGGTCGCCGCCCGCGCGATCCGCGAGCTGGAGACGCGGCTGCGGCCGGCTTATCTCAGGGTGTGAGAGGTCGCGATGTCACGAGTGAGAGTCGGCCTGATCGGCTGCGGCTTCATCGCCGAGCTGCATATGCACGCCTATCGGCGGGTCTATGGGGTGAATGTCGAGGTGGCCGCGGTTAGCGCGCGCGGCGATCCGGTCGTCGATTTCGCCAAGCGCCATCGCATCCCCACGACCCATCGCGACTATCATGCTCTCATCGCCGACAAGACGATCGACGTCATCGACATCTGCACGCCGCCGTCGCTGCATGGCGCGATGATCATGGACTCCATGCGGGCAGGAAAGCATGTCATCTGCGAGAAGCCCTTCGCCGGATATTTCGGCCGCGCGGGCGATCCGGAACCCATTGGCAAGCAGGTCGCGAAATCGGCGATGTATCAGCGGGTGCTCGAGGAGATGGCAGCGACCGCCGATATCGTCCGCCGCAGCGGCCGGCTGTTCATGTATGCCGAGGACTGGATCTATGCCCCGGCCGTGACGAAGACGGCGGAGATCGTGCGGGCGAGCAAGGACAAGATCCTGTTCATGAAGGCGGAGGAGAGCCATAGCGGATCCCACGCCGCCCATGCCGCTCATTGGTCCTTGACCGGCGGGGGCTCGCTGATCCGCATGGGCTGCCATCCCCTCTCCGCCGTGCTCCATCTGAAGCAGGTGGAGGCCGCAGCACGGGGCGAGACCATCACGGTCACCGCCGTCACCGCCGATACCGGCAATCTCGCCGCCGGGCTCGAGCCCGAGGCGCGGCCCTTCATCAAGGCGAACCCCGTCGATGTCGAAGATTGGGGCATGCTGAGCCTCACCTTCTCCGACGGCACCAAGAGCACGATCTTTTCCGGCGATATGATCCTGGGCGGGGTGCGCAATCTCGTCGAGACCTATACCAGCGGCGGTGTGCTGCTCGCCAATATCACGCCCAACAATCACCTGGTGAGCTACCTGACCGACGAGACGAAGCTCGACGGGGTCTATATCACCGAGAAGGTGGATCGCAAGACGGGCTGGCAATTCGTCTGCCTGGAGGAGGAATGGACGCGCGGCTATCTCCAGGAGATCCAGGATTTCATGGAATGCGCCACCCTCGGCCGCCAGCCCCTCGCCGGGCTGGATCTCGCCTTCGAGACCATGAAGATCATTTATGCCGGCTACTGGTCGGCGGAGGACGGCCGGCGGATTTCGCTGTAGCCTCGCTTCAGGCGCTCGTGCGATTTTCGATCGGATCCAGGCGACCTCTCCCCTATCGTCATTCCGGCGAAAGCCGGAATCCAGGGGCCACAGGGAGGGTGCCTGCCGCTTGCCCCTGGACCCCGGCTTTCGCCGGGGTGACGGGAGAGAGGGAGCGGCGTAGGCGGCGATGGCATTGCTGCCACTACCAGTCGCTCACCCTTGTTTCTGGGCACATCCGACGCCCCGGCAATCCGCGTGGGAACCGGTTGCGCCTAAGGCGCGATCTCGTCCAGCGCCGCGCTCATCCCTTCCCTCGCCTCCTCCAGCGCCTTGTCGGTGATGGCGGTGGCCATGGAGACCATGCCGCCCGGCCCCATCTGCACGCCATTGTTGAGGCAGGCGAGATGGAAGCGGTCGACGAGATCGGGATTGGGAAGCTCGGAGCCCGGCCGCGGCTTGGTGGTGGTGAAATAGAGCCCCATGACCGAGCCCTCGTTCAGCACATAGAGCGGCACGCCCACCGATCTGGCCTTCGCCTCCAGCGCCGCCTTCAACCGGTCGGCCTGCGCGTCCATGCGGTCGATGCTGTCCTTGGTCAGATGCTCGACCGTGAGGCGGCCGGCCACGCTCGCCAGCACATTGCCGTTGAAGGAGCCGCCGTGATAGAGCCCCTCGCTGCCGCGGGCGGGATCGGCCATGTCCATGATCTCGGCCCTGCCGCCCACCGCACCGGCCGGCAGGCCGCCGCCCATGAATTTGCCGAGGAAAGTGAGGTCGGGGGCGAGGCCGAATTTCTCCGCCGAGCCGCCGAGGGCGAGACGGAACATCAGGCAATCGTCCAGGATGAACAGCGCGCCATGGCGGTGAGCGGCTTCCTGGGCGCGGTTGAGGAATCCCGATAGGGCTGGCATGACGACGCCGGTATACATGACCGGCTCCAGCATCACGGCCGCGATCTGGCCCTTGTGGCGCTCCAGCGCCCGCTCGATGGAATCGATCTCGTTGAATTCCGCCAGCAGGGCGTGACCGGGGATCTCGCCCTGGCCGTGCAGCCCGGCCTCGAGATCGCTATAGGTGCCGTGATAGCCGCCGCGCGCCTTCAGGATCAGGGACCGCTTGGTGAAGGCGCGGGCGAGCTTCACCGCCAGCATGCCGGCCTCGGTGCCGGAGTTCGTGAACAGCACGCGCTCGAAGGTCTTGATGCGGCCGATGAGG
>DATHQQ010000465.1:0-2104 GCA_035482595.1 Verrucomicrobiia bacterium | reverse complement strand
ATGAAATCGTCGCAGACGGCGATCGCCTGATCGAGGAGACCGCCCGGATCGTTGCGCAGATCGAGGACGAGGCCGACCAGCTTGTCGCCGGTCTTCTCCTTGATCTTGGCCAGCGCATTCTGCAGCCCGCTGCCGGTCTGCTCGCTGAAGCTGGTGATCCGGACATAGCCGACAGTGCCGTTCAGCACGTCGCTGCGCACGGATTCGATCTTGATGATGGCGCGCTGCAAGGTGACGTCGAAGGGCGGCTGCTTGCCCCGGCGCACGGTGAGCACGATCTTGGAATCGACCGGCCCGCGCATCTTGTCGACGGCGTCGGAGAGGGTCAGGCCCATGATCGGCTTGTTGTCGATCTGGACGATCAGATCGCCGGGCTGGATGCCGGCCTTGGCCGCGGGCGTGCCGTCGATGGGGGAGACGACCTTGATCACGCCGTTCTCCATCGTGACCTCGATGCCGAGCCCGCCGAACTCGCCCTTGGTCTGCACCTGCATGTCATCCCATTCCTTGGGATCCATGTAGCTGGAATGCGGGTCGAGGGAGGTCAGCATGCCGTTGATCGCCGCCTCGATCAGCTTCTCGTCCGAGACCGGCTCCACATAGGAGGAGCGGATCTTCTCGAACAGGTCGCCGAACAGGTTGAGCTGCTGATAGGTGTTGTTGTTTGTGTCATTGCTCGACTGCCCGACGGCAGCCGTCAGCGATACGAAAGCAACGGCGACCACGCCGGTCACCAGCCAGGATCTAAACTTCATTGTTTTTCATTCCACGTTGGTGTCGCTCTTGCCGAGCCAGGGTGCCGGATCGATAGGGTGCCCATCGCGACGCAGCTCGACGTAGAGCTGCGCCTTGCCGTCCTGAGGTGAGCCCATCGCGCCCACCGGTTCGCCGGCAAGTACCCATTGTCCGACGGCCGCGTCGCTGCGGCCCAATCCGGCCAAGACGCTATGATACCCGCCGCCGTGCTGAATGATCAAGATTTCCCCGTAGCTGCGGAAGGGGCCCCGGTAGATCACCTGGCCGTCGTAAGGCGCCAGCACCGTCGCCCCCGGGCGGGTCTGGATCAGGATCCCCTTGGCCCGGGAGCCGGTGGCATCCACCTCCCCGAAACGGGCGACGAGCGGACCGGCCACGGGCCGGACGAGGCTGCCTGGCACCTCCGGGAACGCCCGGATGCTGCTCGGCGCCGTGCCACCCAGGATGGGAGCCGCAGGGGCGGGAGCAGTGGTGGGGGGAGCAGCGGTGGCGGGAACCACGGGGGCGGGCGTCGTGGTGGCCGGCCCGGCGGCGGGGGCGGCCGGCAGGGCTGGGGTGGCCGGCGGAGCCGGGTTAGCCGCCGTCGCTGGAGCGGGGGCGCCCGGGGCCGGCGCGGGCGGCGGCGGGGTGGCCGCGCGCTCCCGGGCCAGGCGGTCGATCAGATCCTGCAGGTCCTTGGCTTCGGCGGCGAGTTTGGTGCTGCGGGCCTTGCTGGCGGCCGCCTGGGCGGCGGTCTTCTTCTGCAAGCCCGCCTTCTGGGCCAGAAGCGACGCGATTTTCTGCCGCTCGGCATCGAGATTGGCGGCCAAGGCCGCGGCTTTGCTGCGGCGGGTGGCAATCTCCCCGGCCAGATCTCGAAGGGCGGCGATATCCGCCTCGAGCCTCCTGCTGCGGCGCTGGAGCTCGGGCACCGCCTGTTGCAGCAGCAGCTCGCCGCGAGCCAGATCGAGGGGTGCTGTGGAGATCAGGGCCGCGCCGGGCGGCATGAGTGCCACGCGCTCGAGGGCGGCCAGGCTCTGGGCCAGGGCCTGGCGTCGGCCGGCCAGTTCCGCCCGCTTGGCCGACTGCCGCTTCTCCAGATCGGCGAGCTGGGCCTCCAGCTCGCCCAGTGCCGATTCCGTCTTCCGGGCAGCAGCGGCTCGGGCGACCAGCTGATATTGCAGATCGGCGACCTCCTGGGCCAAGGCCGTCGCTTTCGCCGACAGCTTGGTTCCCTGGGCCCGGCTGGCGCGCAGCGCCGCCTCGATGCTCTCCAGCTCCTGCCTGTCCTGCGCCGGAGCCAGCAGCGGGAACAGGAGCAGCAAAAGCAGCAAACCGGCGCCGAGCGCTCGCTCAAAAGGTGATCCGC
>DATHQQ010000464.1:0-5284 GCA_035482595.1 Verrucomicrobiia bacterium | reverse complement strand
ACGACGGACGCGCCGGCCTGGTTCCATCCCGGGCGTTCCGGCGTGCTGCGGCTGGGGGCGACGGTGCTGGCAAGCTTCGGCGAGTTGCATCCCCGCGTGCTGGCCGCCCTCGACGTGAAGGGACCAGCGGTCGCCTTCGAGAGCGATATCGACCGCATCCCCCAGCCCCGCGCCAAGACGGGGCCGGGCCGGCCGCTGCTGAAGGTCTCGCCTTTCCAGCCCATCGAGCGCGACTTCGCCTTTGTCGTCGAGGCGGATACCCCGGCGGAGAAGCTGGTCCGCGCCGCCAGGAGCGCCGACAAGGCGCTGATCGCCAATGTCTCCGTCTTCGACCAGTTCGAGGGCAAAGCCTTGGGCGAGGGCCGCAAATCGATCGCGCTCGCGGTCGTGCTGCAGCCCACGGAGCGCACCCTGACCGAGGCGGAGATCGAGGCCGTGGGCGCGAAAATCGTCGCCGCCGTCAACAAGGCGACGGGCGGGATGCTCAGGGGCTAGGTCCTCCGACCTGTTTCTACAGGGAATCTACAGGCATTCGGGGTTTTACATTTTCAGCTTATACGCAAAACACGTAACGGTCAATTCCCCTGCCCGGCCAGCAGCGCCAAGACACGCGCGGCTTCGGCGACGCGCTCCGGGAGCCCGCGCTCCTCGAAGGCCAGCGCATGCTCCCCCAGGAGATGGAGATAGAAGAGCCGCGCCCGGGTCCAGGCATCGGCGGGGGCGAAGCCCAGGGCCCGGAACTCCCCGGCGATGAAGGCTAGGCGCGCATGATCGACCCGGCCGACCGTCTCGGCCGCCGCGACATCGTGCCGGGCCCAGGCACGGATGGCCGGATCGAGGGCCCCTGCCCCCTCGCTGGCCACGGTGGCCGCCAGGCGCCCGAGGCGCGCCCGCGGGCCCTGGCCCGGCGCCCCCCCGGCCGCATCCAGGCGCCGGAGCAAGGGCTCCGTCGAACCCGCCTCCCAATCCGCCAGCAAGGCCTTCAGCAGGGCGGCCCGGTCGCGAAAATGCCAATAGAAGCTGCCCTTGGTCACGGACAGATCGCGGGCGAGTGGCTCAACGGCGACGGCCGCAATCCCGCCGGAAGCCAGCCGCCGGCCAGCCGCCTTGATCCAGTCGCCGTTGCTTCGATCCGGGGCCTTCTTCATGAACATACGCTACCGTATTGCGCCGGTATGCACCAGTCCGCGGCTGTCCGGGTTGGCAGCTCGGGAGGCAAACTCGTGGATGGTCGGCCTTCGCCGACCATGACGGCTGAGAGGTGAGACCGTCACTACCGGCGAGCCGTGGCAGCAGCTCAGCCTCCCATACGCTAGCGTATGTAAAATGCCGAGCGCAGACTGTTGCCATGGGCCGCATGCCGTTCATGATCGCTGCCGCCTGCCTCACCCTGCTGCCATCGCTGGTCCGGGCCGAGGGCGATGCCGCCCTTTCCAACTATGCGATCCTGGTGCGCGATATCCTGATCGTGCGTCAATGCGGCCTCTCCAACGAGCTGGTGGAGGCGGGCTTCCGTCTCCAGGTCGAAACCCTGGCGGCGGCGGGTGCGCTAACGCCCGAAAGCGCCGCCGCGGCCCGAGAGCGAGGCCAGGAGGCCTATCGCCTCGCCTGGCGCGATCGCGGCAGCGGTCCCGTCGATCCCCGCTGCCGGCGCGAGGGAGCGTCCGCGGCGGCAGGATTTCGCGCCTTTATCATGGCGGATTGAGCGCGAGCGCGATCCTGGCCAGCCTGCGGTTGCGCCTCGCCACCTTCTTCCCTATGTTCCAGCCCTTCCCGCGACAGCAGCCCCCAAATGTTCGATCAGAAGCTCATCCGCAACTTCGCGATCATCGCCCATATCGACCACGGTAAATCCACCCTGGCCGACCGCCTGATTCAGGCCTGCGGCGGCTTGACCGCGCGGGAGATGAAGGAGCAGGTGCTCGACAACATGGAGATCGAGCGCGAGCGCGGGATCACCATCAAGGCCCAGACGGTGCGGCTGATGTACACCGCCAGGGACGGCCTGACCTACGCCCTCAACCTGATGGACACGCCCGGCCATGTGGACTTCGCCTATGAGGTGAGCCGGAGCCTGGCGGCCTGCGAGGGCTCGCTGCTGGTGGTGGATGCGACCCAAGGGGTCGAGGCCCAGACCCTGGCCAATGTCTATCAGGCCATCGAGAACAATCACGAGATCGTCCCCGTCCTCAACAAGATCGACCTGCCCGCGGCCGAGCCCGAGAAGGTGCGCCAGCAGATCGAGGATGTGATCGGCCTCGATGCCTCGGATGCCCTGCTGATCTCGGCCAAGACGGGGCTCGGAATCCCCGATGTGCTGGAGGCCCTGGTCACGCGGCTGCCGCCGCCCACGGGCGAGGAAGACGCCCCCCTCCAGGCTTTGCTGATCGACAGCTGGTACGACCCCTATCTCGGCGTCATCATCCTGGTGCGGGTGAAGAACGGCGTGCTCAAGGCCGGGATGAAGGTCCGCATGATGTCCACCGGGGCGGCTCATGAGGTGGACCAGGTCGGCGTCTTTACGCCCAAGCATGAGAAGTTGCCGGCGCTGGGACCCGGCGAGGTCGGCTTCATGACGGCAGGCATCAAGGAAGTGGCCGATTGCCAGATCGGCGACACCATCACCGACGAGCGCCGGCCCGCCCCCGCCTTGCCGGGCTTCAAGCCCAGCGTGCCGGTGGTGTTCTGCGGCCTCTTCCCGACCGACGCGGCGGAATTCGAGCAGCTGCGCGAGAGCCTGGCCAAGCTGCGCCTCAATGACGCGAGCTTTCATTTCGAGCCGGAGTCGTCCGCCGCGCTGGGCTTCGGCTTCCGCTGCGGATTCCTGGGATTGCTGCATCTGGAGATCATCCAGGAGCGCCTCGAGCGCGAGTTCAACCTCGACCTGATCACAACGGCGCCCAGCGTCGTCTACCGCGTCCATCTCACCGACAAATCGGTGCTGGAGCTGCACAACCCCGCCGACATGCCCGATCCCGTGAAGATCGACTTCATCGAGGAGCCCTGGATCAAGGCCACCATCCTGGTGCCCGACGAGCATCTGGGCTCGATCCTGAAGCTCTGCGAGGATCGCCGCGGCATCCAGCAGGAGCTCACCTATGTCGGCAGCCGCGCCATGCTGGTCTATCGCCTGCCGCTGAACGAGGTCGTCTTCGATTTCTACGACCGGCTGAAATCGGTCTCCCGCGGCTATGCCAGCTTCGATTACCAGCTCGACAGCTATGAGGAGGGCGATCTGGTGAAGCTCTCCATCCTGGTCAACGCCGAGCCCGTCGATGCGCTGGGCATGATCGTGCATCGCACCCAATCGGAATTCCGCGGTCGGGCTCTCTGCGCCCGCCTCAAGGAGCTGATCCCGCGCCAGCTCTTCAAGATCGCGATCCAGGCAGCCATCGGCGGGAAGGTCATCGCCCGCGAGACGGTCTCGGCCATGCGCAAGGACGTCACCGCCAAATGCTATGGCGGCGACGTCAGCCGCAAGCGCAAGCTGCTGGACAAGCAGAAGGAAGGCAAGAAGCGGATGCGCCAATACGGCAATGTCGAGATTCCGCAATCCGCCTTCATCGCCGCCCTCAAGATCGACGGCGACCGCTAGAAGCAATTCTGCTTATAGCAGTACGCAATCAAATCGAAACATGCCCCTCCGTCATCCCGGCGAAAGCCGGGATCCAGGGGCGTGCGGCAATCTGCTGACCATGTGGCCCCTGGATTCCGGCTTTTCGCCGGAATGACGAGAGGGATAGAAGCCGAGTCAACCTGATCGAAAATCGCTCTAGCGCAGGCGCCCGAAGTGCCGGTGGCGCTTCTGCGAGCGTGGCCAGAGAACGAGAATGAGGCCCGGAGCGGCGAGCACGAGCCAGACCGGCCGCAGCAGGATCCAGAGGATCGGCGGCCAGAGCGGCTGCCAGATATGCCGCTCGATGACCGCTTGCAGGAGATTGAGGCTGCCGGGGGCGAGGCTGTACCAGACCTTGCCGGCGGAGCTGGTCGTCCAATGACCGGTGCTATACCAATCGAACAAGTCGCGCCCCAGAAGAATGAGCGCGGCGGCGATCAGCAGCCAGCCGATGACCCGCAATACGGTCAAGCCTGTCCCTCGCTAATCCCGGGTCCATAGCACATCGATGGCGCCCCGTCATCCGGCGGTAGGTTAAACCCAGGGAGTTGGCGAGGGATGCAGGTGAAACCGGCGTTGAGACCGACCGTTGATTGCTTTTGGTAACTAATATGCCCTATACTTCTCCATATTACTTCGAAGGAGATTTCATATGGACCCGCGGAATGCCGCTTCAGGATGCCCCATGGACCGGCTGCTTCGCCTCCTCACCGGTCCCTGGACCACCTACATTCTCTGGGTCCTCAGGACCAAAGGCCCGACCCGTTTCGGCGAGCTCAAGCGCTCCGTGCCCGGCATCTCCGCCAAGATGCTGACCGAGCGGCTGCGCATGCTGGAGGAGGCCCGGGTCATCTTCCGCCATTACGAGCCGACCATCCCACCCCAGGTCACCTATGGCCTGGCCGCGCGCGGCGAGGAACTCCGCGAGGCGCTCGACAAGCTGAACGAGGTCTCCCGGCGCTGGCAGGCGGAAGACCGCCCGGCGGTCGCCGACGCGGCGGAGTAGCCGCGGCCCGCGACCCAATTTCCCCCTGACTTCCCGCCGGCGCTTTTCGAGCGCCGAGCAGGTTGCGCGCTCATGACCGCTTCGCTAGGGTGCGCCGCTTCCGGAGGGGTGGCCGAGTGGTTTAAGGCACACGCTTGGAAAGCGTGCATACGGGAAACCGTATCGCGGGTTCGAATCCCGCCTCCTCCGCCATCTTCCTAGAAGTCCTTGTGTATCAGAGGCTTACGGGCGTCGATCTGTCGCTTCCACTCCGTCGTGTGTAACACTCTCGAGCTACACGGGCAAGGTTGGTGCTGGTCGCCCTGTCTTCAATGAGACTTTAAGTCGGATTCGTCGCGGGCCTCTCCGTCACTCGACCTACCCAGGCGACCGTCAGGCGGGGAAGCTAATCTTTTCTGGCAAGGCCGCACGGGCTTCGCCCAGGCCGCTGGCCGCGAGCTCGCCGAGCGCCTTGGCAAGATCGAGCGCGACACACTGCCCTTCGTCTCGGTGCCGCGCGCCTATCAGAAGGGGGCCCGCTGGGTCGATCCGCGCCTGGTGGCGGAGGTGACCTTCACCACCTGGACCGCCGACGACCTGCTCCGCCGCCCCAGCTTCGAGGGCCTCCGCGAGGACAAGCCGGCAAAGGACGTTAAGCTGGAGCGGCCGCGCTAGGCAAAACG